>SXZC01000163.1 GCA_005788075.1 Actinomycetota bacterium | reverse complement strand
CGGCCCCCGCAGGCCTAGCCGGTGCCGAGCGTGACGGCCGTCATCGAGATGCCCGTGGCGTTCACCGCGACGTTGCAGGGGCTGTCCTCGGTGAGGCGCAGGCGCAGCTGATAGGTGCCCGCCGCCAGGTCAACAGGCCCGTTCACGTCGGATGCGATGCCGATGATCGTCATGAGGTCCTTGGTGGTGGGCGCATTCATCATCGGCCCGGAGGTGACCGACGCCACGCTCGCCCCGCCGCTCCAGATCTCCGCGGTGAGCTGGATCGGCACCGTCCCCGCGGCCACGACCTGCGCGGTCGCCGCCAGCTGTACCCGGCTCGTCGTCGGCAGCGTCAGGGTCTGCGTGATGAGATCGGTCGGAGAGCAGCTAGAGACACCCCCACTGGCCTGTGTCCACATCCGCCCCTGGGTGGGACCCGGCGGTCCGGTGGCGCCGGTCGCCCCTGAGGCCCCGGTGGCACCCGCCGGTCCCGCGGGCCCCTCCGGACCGGCCGGGCCCTGCGCCCCGGTGGCGCCGGTGGGCCCGGTGGCCCCCGTGGCGCCGACCTCGCCCTCGTACCCGCGTGGACCGCGCGGCAGCTGGCCCTTCTTGAAGTCGACGGCCATGAGCGAGCCGTCCTTCACCTTCTTCGAGGTGACCGCCGCGTTCCTCAGCTGCGCGGTGCCCACGGAGTTGGGCTGCAGGGCCACCACGGCGTAGCCGGTGCCCCCGAGCGCGACGGCCAGCGCCACGAGCGCGATGATCGTAGCGGGGGACATCCATGGTCTGAAGGGGTTGCGGCGCATCGCGGGGGCGGGTCGGTTCTGAGCAGAATCTACCCCGCCTCACCCGCGTGCGCCAAGCCCTGCGCCGGGGGTCAGCCCGGCTGCGGCACGATCCCGGCGCACGGCGGACCGATGCGACGCGGGCGCGAGCCGCGGTCATTCGCGGCCCGCGCCCGGCGGTCCAGCGGAGAGGGGGGGATTTGAACCCCCGTCGGACCGTATAGCCCGAAACGGTTTTCGAGACCGCCGCATTCGACCGCTCTGCCACCTCTCCGCGCGGGAGCGTACCAGCGCCGGTGCTATACGATCCCGCGGCCCGGAGAGGTGTCCGAGCGGTCTAAGGAGCGCGACTGGAAATCGCGTAGTCGGGTATTCCCCGGCTCGAGGGTTCAAATCCCTCCCTCTCCGCTGACCGGGGTGCGAGGGGGTGGTACTCTCTCGCGCCCCGGGCAGTTAGCTCAGCGGGAGAGCGCCCGCCTCACACGCGGGAGGTCACTGGTTCAATCCCAGTACTGCCCATCCCCCCCGGTCCGCCAGGGCCACGTGCCTACGAGCCCGCCCCGGAGTCGCTGGTGGAGTCTCCACCGGCTGCACCCCGGGCCTTTCGCGCCCGGCCTGTCTTCGCAGCCAGCACGAACACGCGCGCCAGGCCCACCACCGCGATGAGGTCGAACAGCATCTGCACGGTCACGACCCAACGGGCCGTGACGGAGTTGGCGGCGATGTCGCCGAAGCCGGTCGTGGAGAGGGTGGTGACCGTGAAGTAGATGGCGTTGCTCTTGTCGAGGGGCTCCGTGAAGGCCGCGGGATTCGACACCGACATCGCGGCATACGTGAGGCTGAACACCATCACGAGAAGGGTCACGAGAACGAAGAGGCTCGTGGCGGCGCGCACCTCGGGATAGGGGTCGCGCACGGTGCGAAAGAGTTCCCAGGCGATCATCCCGGCCAGCAGGACGATGCCGAAGGTGAGGCCCACGCCCGGGGTTCCGCTCGCGAGGTCCTCGGCGGGGACGATGACGTAGATCACGATGATGATCGCGAGCGAGAGCGCCGTGCGCAGCACGGCGTGGCCGAGCACGCGCCTCCGCTCGGATGCGCTGAGGTCGGCGTACGCCGCGTGTGCGTCGTTGCTCATCGCCATGGGACATGAGGCTAATCACGGCCCCGGACCCTCCCCGTCCCGGTAGGCTCATCCCATGCGCCGTGCCCGCGTGATTGCCGCCGCAGCCTGCGCGGGGGCCCTGTTATCGCTCCCTGCCATGGCCGTGGCGGCATCGCCTCAGCAGTCGCCGCCGGACGCCACCGCCGATGTCGGCGTGGCGCGCGACACCGCCGGCCTGCAGGCATTTGCACGCAGCGTGTCGACGCCCGGCAGCCCCGATTACCGCGACTACCTGACCATTCCGCAGGTGGCCGCCCGCTTCGGGGCGTCGCCCGCCGCCGTGCGGGCCGTGCGCGCGCGCCTTGCGAAGGCCGGATACCGCAACGCGCGCCTCGACGTGACGCGGGGCTTCCTCACCGTGGACATCCCCGCCCAGGGGGCGCAGGAACTGCGCCGCGTCGCCGGATCGCTCGGCCCCCTCGTCACCGGCGTGGAGCTGAGCACCCGCCCGCCCACCCCCAACGGCATCGCCAACACGCCCACGCCCGGCGGCTGGCCCACGCGCACGGGCACGGCACGCGGCTGCGCCGAGGGAACGTCCATCCCGGTGCCGCGCGACGCACCGCAGCAGGCCCAGTACCCCAACTCCCTCGCCTACGTGCCCAATCAGTTCCAGACCGCCTTCGGGTTCGCGCCATTGCACCGGCAGGGCGTCCGCGGACAGGGATCGCACGTGGCCGTGCTGCAGTTCGGGGCCGGCTACAAGCCGAGCGACATCACCGCCTTCGCCCGGTGCTTCGGGCTCGGCACCCCCGACGTGCGCACCGTGCTCGGGGACATCACCGTGCCCAACGATCCGGCGCTGTCGTCGGGCACGGCCGAGGCCACGCTCGACATCCAGTCGGTGCTCACCGGTGCGCCGGACGCCCGCGTGAGCGTGGTGGAGGGCAGCGCGAACGCCTCCACGGCCGAACTCTTCTCGCTGGCCCTCGACGCCCGCAGGATGGGTGGCCTGCCTGATGCCATCTCGTCGAGCTACGGCATCTGCGAGTTCCTCGTGCAGGTGAGCCAGGCGCCGGGCACTCCCGGCTCGGGGAGCCGGGTGCTCGCAGATTGGGTGGCGGCAGCCGCGGCGGCATCGGGCGTGAGCCTCACGGTGGCCACGGGCGACTCCGGCGCGCAGTCCTGCGCGCATGACGTGAGCGCGATCCCCGTGGCCCAACCGGACCTGCTCGCGCAGGTGGCCACCAACTGGGCCGGCTACCCGGCGTCGTCCCCGTGGATCACCGGCGTTGGCGGCACCGACATGGTGCTGCGGCGCGACAACAGCCTGCGCCGCCAGTGGGCGTGGAACGACCGCACCACCATCGGCCTGCTGCCGATGGCGCCGGGCGTGGTGAACGGCACGCCAGTGACGGTGTTCCCGGCCGGCGGCGGCACCGGCGGCCCCAGCCAGTTCTATCCGATGCCGTGGTACCAGTCGGGGGTGGGCATCCCCGGTGCCCGCCGCAAGACGCCCGATGTGAGCATGTTCGCGGCGCGCTCGCTGGCGCTCTACTGCTCGGCGCGCGCGCCGCAGTCCTCGGGCCTCGATGGCCCGGGGTGCCCGCCGCCGATCGTGGGTGACGGCTGGTTCTCGGTGGCCGGCACGTCATTCGCCTCGCCGCTGCTCGCTGGCGGCATCGCGCTGGCCAACCAGGTGGGACGCCGCGCCGGAACGGGGCGCCTGGGCTTCCTCAACCCGCTGCTCTACGTCGCCGGCGCGGTCGGGGCGCCCGCGATACGCGACGTCACCCTCGGCAACAACGACGTGCTCGACACCCGCCAGTGCTGCTGGGCCGCGCCGGGATATGACATGGCCACGGGCCTCGGCACCGTGGACATCGCGGGCCTCGCCGCGCTGGGGCGCCGCACCGCCCGCTAGGCCGGATCAGCGCAGGCGCGGGTCGCCGGGGTCGATCTCCCCGGCACGGATGGCGATGCTCACCGCATGCGCGCGCGTGCGGGCCCCGAGCTTCGTCATGGCCGACTCCATCAGCTCGCGCACCTGTGCGACGGGCATACCCGTCTCCTCGGCCACCTCGTGCCAGCTCAGGCCCAGGGCCAGCAGCGTGATGACCGTCCGCTCGTCCTCGTCGAGCAGGTCACCGGTGCGCGCACGCACGGCGGGCACCGGCTCCTGGAGGCTGTCCTTGTGGGAGTCGGTGTCGAGCTCTCCGCCGTCGCCGCTGACCATCGGGTTGATGAAGAGCGAGAGATGCAGGCCCGGGCGGACGTTCGCGGTGGCGTTGAAGTGCACGTTCACCGCCGTGCCGTCGGACCGCAGGATGGGGAACTGGCCGATGGAGCCGCCCTTCTCGAGGAAGTCGCTCCACACGTCGTCGAGGAACGGCCGGTACTCCGGCAGCGAGACGTCATCGATGCGCATGGTGCGCAGCGTCGGCAGGTCGTAGCCCAGCAGCACCAGCGCTGCGGTGTTGGCGTTCACGTAGCGCCGGTCGTCGTCGGCCAGCAGCATGGGGTTGCGCGAGTCCGAGAACAGCGCCCAGAGGGCATCGTCGTCGACCGTGGTGTCGGCCGAGGGAGTGACTTCCTGCGGGTTGTCTGGGTTGGTCACGCGGCAGCGCTCCCTGACGGTCGATGTCGAGCGGGGGCCCTTCTCCGGACTCCGACAGCACCTGGGGACAAGTCTAGGCCCCTCGCATCCCGCCTTACAGCCCGCTACGGGCGCCCTCGCGCAGCGGACTCAGATGTCGCGGCGGCCGAGCAGGGCGCGGCCGAGGGTGAGCTCGTCGGCGTGCTCGAGGTCGGCGCCCACCGGCAGGCCACTCGCCAGGCGGGTCACCCGAAGGCGGTCACGCACCCGGTCGGCCAGGAAGAGCGCGGTGGCCTCGCCGGCCATGGTGGGGTTGGTGGCGATCACCAGCTCGGTCACCCCGTCGCGCTCGATGCGCTGGTCGAGCTCGGCGATGCGAAGATCCTCGGGGTCAACGCCGTCGATGGGCGAGAGCGCGCCGCCCAGCACGTGGTAGCGCCCGCGGAACTCATGGGTGCGCTCGATCGACACGATCGCCGACGGCTCCTCCACCACGCAGATCACCGTCGCGTCACGACGCGCATCAGCGCACACCGGGCAGAGATCGCCCTCGGCGAACGAGAAGCACTCCGTGCACGGACGGATGTTCTCGACCACTGCCTGTATCGCCTCGGCCAGTGCCTGCGGGCGCTCGGGCGGCGCCTTCAGCAGGTGGAAGGCCAGTCGCTGCGCGCTGCGGGGGCCAATGCCCGGCAGGCGCGCGAGCTCGGCCACGAGGGCGTCGACGGATGGCGTGAGGATCGACGACATTCGGCGGGTGGTGGCCTAGAAGCCCGGGAGCCCCAGCCCGGAGAGTCCGCCGGTCACGGCGCCGAGGCGCTGGTTCGCCAGCTCCTGCGCGGCGCGCAGGGCCTCGTTCATCGCGGCCACGATGACGTCCTGCAGCATCTCGATGTCCTCGGGATCCACGGCGTCGGGGCTGATCTCGATGCTCACCACCTCGAGCGCACCGGTGACGGTGGCCGTCACGGCGCCGCCGCCCGCGGAGGCGGACACCGTCTCGCGCGTGAGCTCGTCCTGCACGCGCGCCATGTCCTCCTGCATCTTCTGCATCTGCTTCATGAGCTTCTGCTGGTTCATCCCCACGGCTGGCTACTCCCTGTTCTCGGTGTCGATCAGCTCGGCGTCGAACGCCGCGCGGATCTCCTCGATGATCTTCTCGTGGTCCACGGGCCCGTCATCGGCCCCCTCATCGCCGCCCGGGGCGGCACCCGCAGGCGCCGCAGCGGCGGCCTGGGGCAGCTCCTTGAACTCCACGGTGAGGTCCTGCCCCGTGATGTCGCGGATCACCGCGGCCACCCCATTGCGCTCGTCGGGCCGCGACAGCATGGCCACGGCCACGCTGCCGCTCACACCGACGAACACCACCTGATCGGCCACATCGGTCACCTCTGATCCCTGCAGGAAGGCGTGGAGATGCGGTGAGCGCTGCTCGAGGATGCCCAGGATGCGTGGCCAGGCGCGCCCGATGTGCTCGCGATCCGCGGGGATCGCCTCGGCAGGTGCCGGTGTCTCCTCGGCCACGGGGCCCGCGGCGGACGGCTGCTCGGCGGCGGGTGCATCCGGCTCCGACTTCGACTCCGATG
>SXZC01000162.1 GCA_005788075.1 Actinomycetota bacterium | reverse complement strand
GCCGTGTGGTGCCAGCAGAAGTGGCTGGTCATGTAGGGCGTCTGCCGGCAGCGCTTCCCATGGGCGGCGACGGCCTGGCAGCGATTCATGATGATCCGGGAGTCGTGCATCGGTGCTCCAGAAGGGCGGGGTGGTGGGCGAAATCGGGCGACTTCGTGAAGTGCTGTGCAATCTACCGTACAGCGTAAGGCGCCGCAAGGGACACCGGGCGGCACCGGCGACCCCCCGCATGCCGACACCGCTTGCGGGAGGGGGCCGGTTTCCCTAGCCTTCGCCGTCGTTCACGGGCGGAGCCGCTTCCGCCTGCCCATGCATCGGAGGACCGTGCCCACCGCCCACCTCACCAAGACGACGAAGAGCGCGAAGCCCGGCGACGTTGACCGCCGCTGGTACATCGTGGACGCCGAGGGGCAGAACCTCGGCCGCCTCGCCTCCGTCATCGCCGAGACGCTCCGCGGCAAGCGGTCGCCCTTCTACACGCCCCACACCGACTGCGGTGACTTCGTGGTGGTCGTCAACGCCGAGAAGATCGCGGTAACGGGCCAGAAGATGGACAAGAAGCTCTACTGGCGCCACTCGGGGTACCCCGGCGGCATCCGCAAGCGCACGCTCCGCGAGCAGCTCGAGCGCCGCCCGGAGGAGGTCATCCGCATGGCGGTGCGCGGAATGCTCCCGAAGAACTCCCTCGGCCGGAAGCAGCTGCTGAAGATGAAGGTGTACGCCGGACCCGAGCACCCGCACGAGGCGCAGAACCCGGAGCCGCTGCGGCTCGAGAGGAAGGTCACCGCATGAGCACGTCCCCGGTCCGTATCCAGGCCACCGGCAAGCGCAAGACGTCGGTCGCCCGCATCATCCTCGAGCCCGGCGACGGCACCATCACGTGCAACGGCCGCCCGATCGACGACTTCTTCGGTCGCAAGGTGCTCGTCACCGAGGCGAAGTCGCCGCTGGTCATCGCGGGCGTGGAGGGCCAGTTCAACGTGAAGGCCCGCCTCACCGGCGGCGGAATCTCCGGCCAGGCCGGCGCGCTGCGCCACGCCGTGGCCCGTGCCCTCGTCGACATGGACGAGAACCTGCGCCCCGAGCTCAAGCGCGAGGGCTTCCTCACGCGCGACGCGCGCGAGAAGGAGCGCAAGAAGGCGGGCCTCAAGGGCGCCCGCAAGCGTCCCCAGTTCTCGAAGCGCTGAGCGGGCAGGCGCCCCCGGCCCGGAGGCTCTTCGGGACGGACGGCGTCCGCGGGGTCGCGAACGCCGACCTCACCCCCGAGCTGGCCATGGTCATCGGCCGGGCGCTCGGGGATGCGTCGGGTGGAGGCGCCGTGCTGGTGGGCCAGGACACCCGCCGCAGCGGCCCCATGCTCGAGGCCGCCCTCGCCGCGGGGCTGGCCTCGGCCGGCGCCGACGTAGTGCTGGGTGGCGTGATGCCCACGCCGGCGGTCGCCGAGCTGGTGGCCAGGGATGGCACCTTCGTGGCGGGCGCCGTGATCAGCGCATCGCACAATCCCTTTGGGGACAACGGCATCAAGCTCTTCGGACCCGATGGCTTCAAGCTGCCGGACGACGACGAGGCCGCGCTCGAGGCCGCGATGAGCGCCCTCACGGCAGCCACCGATGAGGCCATGCCGCGTCCCACCGGCGCGGCGGTGGGCAGCATCACCCGTTGGGACTCCGCCGTCGAGGTGTACCGCGAGCGGCTCATCGAGCGCCTGGGCATCGACCTCTCCGGCCAGCGCATCGTGATCGACTGCGCGAACGGCGCCACCGTCACCGCGGCGCCGCAGGTGCTGTCGGCGCTGGGCGCCGACGTGGTGCCCATCGGCATCGATCCCGACGGCGTGAACATCAATGAGGGCTGCGGCTCCACGCACCTCGAGGCGCTGCAGGCCGCCGTGGTGCAGCAGGGCGCAGGGCTCGGCCTGGCCTTCGACGGCGACGGCGATCGCGTGCTCGCCGTCGATTCCGCCGGCCAGGTGGTGGACGGCGACCAGATCCTGGCGATCCTCGCGATCTGGATGCGGCAGCGCGGCGAGCTGCCCGGGCCGGCCGTGGTGACCACCACCATGACCAACCTCGGGTTCCGCCGCGCCATGGCCGACGAGGGCATCGAGGTGCGCTGGACCGACGTGGGCGACCGCTACGTGCTCGAGGAGATGCGCGCCCACGGGTTCGTGCTGGGTGGCGAGCAGAGCGGCCACCTGATCAACCTTGCCAGCGGCCCCACGGGCGATGGCCTGGCCGGAGGCCTCATGCTGCTCGCGGCGCTGGCCGAGCGGGGGCAGTCACTGTCGGATGCCGCGGCCGTGATGACCCGCATGCCGCAGCGGCTGGTGAGCGTGCGCGTGCAGCGCAAGGACGACCTGCCGGATGCGACCGACGTATGGGACATGGTGCGCGCCGAGGAGCAGGTGCTCGGCGACGATGGCCGCATCGTGCTGCGGGCATCGGGCACCGAGCCCCTGGTGCGCGTGATGGTGGAGGCGCCGACGTCCGAGGAATGCGAGAGGATCGCCGCTGCCATCGCCGACGCGGCGGGCCGCGCGTGCGGCCTGGCCGAGGGAGGTCACTGACATGTGCGGCATCATCGGTTACGTGGGCGGGCGCCCCTGCGAGGAGCTCATCCTCGCGGGCCTGGAGCGCCTCGAGTACCGCGGGTACGACTCCGCAGGGTTGGTGCTGCTCGGCGAGGATGGCTTCCAGACGGTGCGCGCGGTGGGCAACCTGGCCGAGCTGCGCAAGGCCGCGCATGCGGCCGGCACCGATGCGTCGCCAGCAGTCATGGGCATGGGTCACACCCGCTGGGCCACGCACGGGCGCGTGACCGAGGCCAACGCCCACCCGCACGCCGACGCATCCGGGCGCATCACCGTTGTGATGAACGGCATCGTCGAGAACTACGCACGGCTTCGCGCCGACCTGCAGGACCAGGGCGTGGTGTTCCGCAGCGAGACCGACGCCGAGGTGATCCCGCACCTGATCGCGCGCCACTACGAGGGCGACCTCGTGGCCGCCATGCGCGCCGCGGTGTCCGAGCTCGAGGGGCACTTCACCATCGTGGCCGCGAGCGTGGCCGAGCCCGGCCGCCTCGTGGCGTACCGCCAGGAGACCCCGCTCGTGGTGGGCGTGGGGGAGGGCGAGCGCTTCGTGGCCTCGGCCATCCCGGCGTTCCTCCCGGAGACGCGCGACACGATCCTCGTGGAGTCCGGCGAGATCGTGGTGGTGGAGGCCGACTCGGTCACCATCCACGACGGCGACAAGGTGATCGCCCGCGAGGTCACGCGGGTCGACTGGGATGAGGACGCCGCCGAGAAGGGCGGCTACGACACCTTCATGCTCAAGGAGATCCACGAGCAGCCCGCGGCCCTGCGCGACACCATCGGCGACCGCCTGCGCACCGAGGGCGAGATCGACCTGCCCGGCCTGGGCCTCGACGAGGCCGCGCTCGCGCGCGTGGAGCGCGTGCACATCGTGGCCTGCGGCACGTCGTTCCACGCCGGCCTCGTGGGCCGCTACCTCATCGAGGACTGGGCGCAGGTGCCGGTGCACGTGGAGGTGGCGAGCGAGTACCGCTACCGCACCTGCCTCGCCGGCCCGGGCGACCTGGTGATCGGCATCACCCAGAGCGGCGAGACGGCCGACACCCTGGCCGCCATGCGCGTGGCCCGGGAGCGCGGCGCGCACGTGGTGGCGCTGACCAACATCATGGGCTCGCAGGCCGTGCGCGACGCCGACGGGGTCATCTACACCCGCGCCGGCCTCGAGATCGGCGTGGCGGCCACCAAGACGCACACCGCGCAGGTGGTGGCCCTGGCGCTGCTCGCGCTCAAGCTCGGGCGCGCGCGCCACGTGCTCTCCGCCGCCGGCGCGGCCGACCTCGGCGATGAACTGCACCGCCTCCCCGACCTGGTGCAGGAGTACCTCGACTCGCCCGACGCCGTGCACGCCCTCGAGGTGGGCGAGAAGTACGCCGACCGACCCTTCTTCCTCTACCTGGGTCGCCACGTGGGCATGCCGGTCTCGTATGAGGGCGCGCTGAAGGTGGAGGCCAGGTGGGTGCCGGCGCTGATTGGCGTTGCCCGCGCGCTTGCCGACGCCAATCCCGGCGCGGCCGAGCAGGTGGCGCGACAGGTGCTGGCCATCGACGCCGCCAATCCGGATGCGCT
>SXZC01000161.1 GCA_005788075.1 Actinomycetota bacterium | reverse complement strand
CCATTCCAGACCCTCCCATTGCATCATTGCCCGCAGGCCCACCACCAGGTAGCCCTCCTGCGCCAGGCACCCCAGATGCAACACATGCTGCTGCCATCATTGAATTGAATCGCCTTCGCCACGCAGTGAAGGCTGCCCTATCTTACGGGGCAGGGACCAATGCACAGGGCAAGGCATGTCGGCAGCGAGCAGGGTCCAAACGGCCAAGCCATATCCTCCCGGAGGCTTGGGCCAACATGGGAAATGCTCAACGAGCCCAAAGATGCCACGGCACCGATGAGGAACCCGATCGCGGCCTTCCAGCCGAGCAGCGTCGAATCGACGGCGCTGCCGAGGAAGCCGATCACGAGGAACAGGACCACGGCGACGACGCCGATGATCGCGTACTGACGGTTGAGGTACGCCTTGGCGCCCTCCTGGATCGCCCCTGCGATCTCGCGCATCTTCTCGTTGCCCGCAGGCTGCTTGAGGATGTATGCGGCGAGACCCAGGCCGTATGCGATGGCGATGAGCCCGCATACGAGTGCAACCCATGCACTGTTGTCCGACAGCCAGGCGGCCAAGAACTGCCTCCAGGTCTAGGGATACGGGCCCGGCACGCGGCCGGGCATGCGCAGGCGGGGGCCGGGGCCCCCGCACGCGACGCGGCTTTCTACCAGACCGCGCGGCGCGATTGCCCATCAGAGCGGCGATAATGCGCCCCCATGAGACCCGCCACCGCCCTGCCCACCGCCCTCGGCGCAGCCGTCATCGGGGCCGCCCTCGGCCTTGCCCGCGGGGTGCGCCAGCCGGGGCCCCGCCTACCCGGCGATCGGCTCGTGAAGCGCGCGGTGCTCACGCGCACCATGCGGGCCACCCTCCCGGGTGCCCCCGATGCCGTGTGGCCGTGGCTGGCGCAGCTCGGCGCGGGTCGCGGAGGGTGGTACGCCATCGACCTCATCGACAACGGCGGCCGCCCCAGCGCACGGAGCATCGACCCCGACCTGCAGCGCATCGTGCCCGGCGACCGTCTCGATGCCTCCACGTGGGGCGGGCCACCGTTCGTGGTCACCTCACTTGAGGAGGAGCGCTCGCTCGTGACCGTGCTGCGCGCGCGCCGCGGCTGGCTTCGCGTGTCGTATGCCTACGTGATCGACCCCGCGGGCCCCGCGGCCAGCACGCTCACCGCGCGCCTGCGTATGGGCGGGCACCCGGGCATCGTGGCCCTGGCACTCACCCCGCTGATGCTGCTGGGCCACGAGGTGGGCCAGCGCGTGCAGTTCGCCCGGCTTCGCCGCCGGGTCAGTGGTCGCTGATCACCGCGCCTTCGAGCGCGTTGCCGCAGGCGTCCTGCTGGCCGGGGATGCGCGGGATCACCGCGAAGAGCAGGTCGCGCAGCCGCTCATTGTTCTTCCCGAAGACCTCGAACACCTCGGCGAGTGACACCGGCTGCACGCCCTGCATGCCCTCGAGCCCGGCGTCGTAGTCGGTGACCAGCGAGACGTTGGCGTAACAGATCTCAAGTTCGCGGGCGAGGTGGCACTCGGGGTAGGCGGTCATGTTGATGGCATGCCAGCCCATGTGGTTGAACCACTTGCTCTCGGCCCGGGTGGAGAACCGGGGGCCCTGCACCACCACCACCGTGCCGCCATCGTGCACGGGGATGCCCAGCTCTTTGCAGCCGTCCACGAGCAGGCCGCGCAGCGTGGCGCAATACGGATCGGCCGCGCTCACGTGCGTGGCATGCGGGCCGTCGTAGAAGGTGTCCTTGCGCGCGGAGGTGCGGTCGATGTACTGGTCGCACACCACGAACTCGCCGAGGCCGATGTCCGGCTGCAGGCTGCCCGAGGCGCAGGGGCCCAGCAGGTGGGTGACCCCGAGTTCCTTCATGGCCCACACGTTCGCCCGGTAGGGGATCATGTGGGGCGGGTACTGGTGGTGATGGCCGTGGCGGGGCAGGAACGCCACGCGCCTGCCCCCGACCTCGCCGATCACGATGGTGCCGCTGGGCGCCCCGTACGGGGTGTCCATCACCACTTCCTCGGTGTCCTGCAGGAACGAGTAGAAGCCCGATCCCCCGAACACCCCGATCTCTGCGCGCTGCTCGGCCACGGTGGCTACTTGTCCCCCGGCGTCCAGATCTTGCCGCCGCCCTCCGCGCCACCGGGCGTCCAGAGGTCGCCACCGGCCTGGCCACCGGCGGGCGGCCTCGGCGTCGGCGCGCCGCCGCCCTCGCCCTCTCCCCCGTCGGCGTCCCCGCGGGCGGCCTTCGCCTGCTCCACGAGCTCCGCGAATGCCATCTGCAGCTGTGCGAGCGGCTCGGCGAACGGCTTCGCGGCCTCCTCGCCCATGATGGCGTTGGTCACGGCCAGCAGCGCGCGCAGCGACTCGATGGCCAGCCCGGCCTGCGGGAGGTCGAAGTCCTCCTCGCCGCGCGGGCCGAGGCCCATGCGGATCGCCGCCATGTCGGTGAAGGTGGCCATCGTCTGGAAGACGACGTCCTGCACCGGAGTGGTCATCAGCCGTCGCAGCATCTCTGCCGCGACCATCTCCTCCTGGGTGAGCTCGCGCTCCTCCCCGTCGCCCTCAGGCGCAGTCGGCTCGTCAGTGCTCATGCGTTGCTCACCGTTCCCATCATCTCGAGTGCTTCCTCCGCCGAGCGACGCGTGCGCTCTGCGGCCTGTGCGTGCATCGCCACGAGGTCCTCCCCGGACTCCATGGCGCGAATCTGGCGCTGGGCGCCGTTGCCCTGATCCAGCATGACCGGGACCGCCGCGAGGAAGGGCCCGAGCCCCAGCCGGTCGTGCACCGGGGCGGTGAAGTCCAGCAGGGCGCGCACGGCGTCGCCCGTCGACCGCTCCTCGCCGGTGGCGAAGTCGATCATCTTTCCGCCGATGCCGTGGCGCTGCGCGCGCCAGAGATTCTCCTCGAGCAGGCGACCGGGGTGCGCGGGCAACGGCTCGCCGGCGTCATAGGCCTCGGCGAACCGCGCCACCAGCGCCAGCGACAGCGCGAGGATGCCGAGTCCCTCCACGAGGTCGGTCTGGCCATCGGCGATGCGCACCTCGATGGTGCCGAAGTCGTGGTGCGGGCGGATGCTCCACCAGATCTGCGTGCTCTCGACGATCGATCCCGTGCGCTCGAGCAGCCGGACGAAGTCTGCGTACTCGTCGAAGTCCATGAGGGGGTCGGGGATGCCGCAGCGCGGGAACGAGCGGGTGAACAGCGACGTGCGCGTGGAGTGCAGGCGCGTGAGGCGCCCGAGGTACACCGCGCTGTTCGCCGACAGGGCGAGGATCTCCGGCAGCACGCTGCGCATGGCCGTGCACACGCGAATGGCCCGGTCGGCGTCGCGCAGGCCCACGTGGATGTGCTGCGACCAGGTGTTGTTGATCCACGCGATGTACCCCAGCTCGCCGGCCACGCGCTCGTAGTGCGGCGTGTCGATGATGCGCTGGTCCTGCCACGGGCTGAAGGGGTGGCACCCGGTGATGGCCGTGGCGATTCCCAGCGACTCCGCGTGTCGGATCACGGCGAGGCGCCCCTCGGCCAACTCGCGCGCCGCGCCGGCGAACGACGCGTGCGGGCTGGTCTTGTATTCGATCTCGCTCGTGATGAGCTCGCCGGCCAGATGGGGACGCAGGCCTGCGGGGGCCGAGTCGAAGACATCCTCGAAGCGCTGCACGAGAGCCATCGTGGATGGATCCAGCAGCTGGTGCTCCTCCTCCAGGCCCACGGTGAAGTCGGTGGAAGAGGCGAACCGCTCGCGGACGCCGTCGAGTATCGAGGGAGCCTCGGGCACGGCGCGTGAGGCTACCAGCGCAGGGGCTGCGGGCTCAGCCCCCGTCGACGATCGTGAACTGCCCCGCGTCGTCCACCTGCAGGATCTTCACGGCCACCTGGCGGCGGTCACCCGTGCGCGGGTCGATGGTGATGGTGCCCGTGGCGCCCTGGAAGCCCCGGGTGGCCTTGAGCTCGCGCATCACCGGCCGGTAGGCGGTGGTGCCGGCGCGCCGCATGGCCGCGAACAGGATGCGCGCGGAGTCGTAGGTGAAGCTGCCCCACGTGAGGGGCTGCATGCCGAACGTGGCGCGGTACCCACGCACGTAGTCGCGGGCGGTCGGGAACGCCTGCGGCAGGGGCACCCCGGTGAACAGGCAGCGCTGGCTGAGGGCGACCCCGGCGCGCGCGATGAACGACGGGTCGGCGTTGGCGAAGCCAAGGAGGCACTTCACCGGGCTGCCGCTGGCCACGAGCGCCCGCGTGATGCAGATGCCCTCGTTGATCTTGGTGCTGATGTAGATCGCATCGGGTGACGACGCCAGCGCCTGGGCCACGATGGGCGCGCAGTCGGTGGCGCCGGCATCCACCGGCAGGCGGGTGACCGTGGCGCCTGCGGCCTGCATGCCGGCCTGCATGCCGTCGGCCTCGCCGGCCAGGAACGTGGATGCCCCCGCAAGAATGGCGACCCGTGCGGGCTTCCAGGCCTCGCGCACGTAGGCCACCTCCACCGGGGAGATCTGGCGGGTCTTGGGCTGCACGTTCACGCCCATGCCGCTGGTGGCGTCGGTGGAGGTCATCTGCACGGGGGCGATGCGCGCCCGCATGTAGAAGGGCAGGTTGATGATGCCCACCGAGGAGTTGTAGGGGCCGACGATGGCATCGGCGCGGGCGCGGGCCACGCGGCGGAAGGTGGGCAGCGCGAGGTCGGGCATGCCCTG
>SXZC01000160.1 GCA_005788075.1 Actinomycetota bacterium | reverse complement strand
TGGCGGATGGCCCGACCATCCAGGCGGCGGGGCAGGCCGCGCTCGACGCCGGCACCCGGCCCTCGGACGTGCTGGACATCGCCGACGACCTGCGCGACGGGCCGCCCGTGGTGGTGATGACCTACTTCAACACGGTCATCGCGCAGGGCGCGAGCGAGTTCCTCGGCGCCGCGGCCGAAAAAGGCGTGGCCGGCATCATCATCCCCGACCTCCCGGTGGATGAGGCCACCGAGGTGCGGGAGGCCGCCCGTGCTGCCGGGGTGGCGCTCATCGCCCTCGCGGCGCCCACCACGGACGACGCCCGCATGGCCGAGATCGGCGAGAGCGCGGAGGGCTTCGTGTATCTGGTCGCCGTCACCGGGGTGACGGGCGGCGAGATGACCATGGACGACCGCCTGCGGGCGCTCGTGGATCGCGCGCGCAGGCACATCCCCGTTCCGGTCGTGGTGGGCTTCGGCGTGCGCACGCCCGACCAGGCCGAGCAGATCGGCGGGATCGCCGACGGCGTGGTGATCGCCAGCGAGATCATCCGGCGCATCGGGGATGCCCCCGACGCCGATGCCGCGGATGCGGCCGTGGATGACTTCGGCGCCGGCGTGGCCGGCGCGCTCCGCCCCTAGTCGGGGTAGACCCTCAGGAACCTCACGAGGGCATCGAGCTCGTCGTCGGGGATGTCACGTTCCTGCTCCGGATCATCCTCGTACTCGAGGTACTGAAGGCGCACCAGGCGCCCGAAGTCGCTCGATCCCGTCGGGAGCTCGTCGAAGGTTCCCCACCACACGAAGTGCGCCCGCCCGCCCCAGTGGGGGGCGAGCTCGCGCAGGGCGTCCATCGGGCCGATGGATCCGCCCGGAACGCCCCGCACGACCTCGCGCGTGGTGGCCACCAGCTCGTCGAAGTCGGGCCAGCTGTCGGGGTCGAGCAGCAGGCGCGGCACCACCTCCACCATGAAGTCGGCCGCCTCGGCGTCATCGGCGAACCACATGAAGGCGCCGGGGCCCTGGTTGGGCGGCGGCACCGGGTCGCGATGGAAGAGGCCCACGGGGAACTCGCGCGGGTCGCGGGCGGTGGCGACGGCGAGCGCGCGTCCCCGTGAGAGTCCGGTCCATTCGTGCATGTGACCAAGACTAGCCGCGACCCGGGGGCGCCGGGCACGGGCGCTACCATCGCCCCCCGTGAGCCCACGCGACTCATCGCGCTCGTCCGGCCGCGGCCGGCGGCCGCCTGACGGCAACCGCGCCCGGCAGTTGCGCCGCCGCCGCCGCAATGCATTCCTCGTGGTGCTGGTGGCGGTCATCGCCGTCGTCGGCGCGGTCGCCTGGTCGGCGCGCGACAGCGGTGGCTCGCGGGCATCCGAGGCCACGGCCGACGCCCCAGCCCTGCAGGTGTTCGCCACGCCCCCGAAGCCACAACTGCCCGCCCCGAAGGAGTCAACCATCGCCGTCACCGCCGCGGGCGGCGACGGCCTGCAGATGCGCCTGGTGGCCACCCCGAAGGCTGCCCCGCCGGTGACCGGTTCGTGGACCGCCGCCGCCAAGGCGTTGCCGGTGCCCCCGGCCGTTGCCCGCGCAACCCGCGCAGGCTCCATTCCCGGCTACGTCGAGGTGCGGGATGACTCCGGCAAGACGGCGCGCTCCGGGGTGTTCCTGCTTCCGCCCGAGCCCGGCCCGGGCCGCGCCGAGGTGGTGCGCTCGGTCGCCACGAAGAAGCCCTATGTGGCCCTGGTGTTCGACGACGGCCTCGACGAGGCCGGTGTCTCGCGCATCATCGACGTCCTGAGGCGCACGAAGTCGGGCGGCACGTTCTGCCTCAACGGGATCAACGTGAAGACGTGGTCCGAGGCGCTCGCGAAGAAGGTGCAGGCCGCGGTGGCCGATGGCGTGATCACCCTCTGCAGTCATGGCTGGGGGCATCGCACGAGCACCACCAGCAGTGAGGCGGAGGCCATGACCGACCTGTCGAACAACGCGGCCACCGATCGCTTCCTCGGCGTGTCGAGCGTGCCCTTCTACCGGCCACCGTACGGGGCGCTCAGCACCGGCATCGAGCAGGCCGCCGGCAAGCTGGGATACCGGTGGATCGTCATGTGGGATGTCGACCCATCCGACTACGAGAAGCCCGATGTCGCCACCCTCACCCAGCGCGTGGTGAGCGCCTCGCAAAAGGGGTCGATCGTCGTGCTCCACGCCATCGCGACCACCGCAGATGCCCTGCCGTCGATGATCTCGGGGCTCAAGGCGAAGGGCCTGAAGGCGGTCACCCTCACGACGATGTTCGGCGACAGCGCCACGACGCCAGCGGATTCGGCAGGATCCAGTTCGACGACGCCCGTCGTCACCGGCGGTGACGCGCCGCCGGTCCCCGGGGAAGGCGCCTGATGTCATCCGACTGGATCATGATCTCCGCGACAATCGTGATGTTCGTGTCGCTCTTCGGGGCGCTCGGGCTGTTGCTCGTCGCGTGGCGGCGCAAGACCATCATCGACGGCCTCCAGGCGCGGGCGCAGCACGGCCTCGGCAACTCGGCGCCGGTGGCGAGCGATCGCACGCAGGCCCTGTCGGGCCGCGAGGGCATCTCGCAGGGTGGCCTCCCGATGCCGAGCAGCACCGGCAATGGCGCCACCATCGGCATCATCGCCGGGGTGCTGGCCATCATCGTGGTGGGGGGATTCGCCGGGTGGTGGTTCGTGATCCGCGGCGATGGCTCGTCCACGAGCGCGGCCGACACCGCACCCATCACGAAGCCCGCCAACAGCCCGCTAGGGGCCGACCCTGACGCCGTGGTGCCCGAGAACCCGCCGGCCATCCAGGACCGCGCCGCCTACACGGTGGCCGTGCTCAACGCCAGCGGCGTCACCGGCGCAGCCGCCGACCGCGTGGCGCCCAAGGTGGAGACCGCGGGGTACCGGGTGGGGCAGGTGGGTGACGCCAACGACCAGGACCTCGCGAAGTCGGTGGTGATGTGGCGGCCCGGCAAGCAGGCCATCGCGCAGAACGTGGCCAAGGACCTCGGCATCACGAGCGCGCCGCCGCTCGACGGCGTGGCGAGCGATGCCATCGGCGAGGCCGACGTGGTCGTGGTGGTGGGCAAGGACACCGCCGCCGGGCCGTGAGCAGCGACGCGGGCAGGCCCGAGGAGGACTATCGCCTCGGGCTTCGGGCGCTCCTCGTGCAGATGGCGCCGCCGTACGGCTTCACGCTGGCCACTTTTGCGTCAGCTGGACTCGACGTGCACTTCCAGGGGCACCCGCCGGATCCATGGGACATCCTGCTCTTCCTGGCGGGCGCCTTCACCGGGTACGCAATCATGGCCGCAGTCACCACAGGGCTGCGCCTGCGGCTGCACCCCCGGCCCATTCCGATGAACAGCTGGCAGATGGTGCACGTGATCCCCCTGGGGGTCGTCTTCCTGCTCGCGCTGGCCTCGGCGTACTTCGTGGGCTATCCGCTGGCCTGGTTCACCAACGGCGCAGCGCTCACGCTCGGCTACCTCGGATCGCTGGCGTGGGTGCTGCGCTTCCTGCGCCGCCGCGAGGACGCCATGCTGGGGGGCGCATGAGCGCGGATCGCCTGCGCGCGCTGGCGGACGGGAGCAGCCCCGTGGTGCTGCCCGGCGTGTACGACGGCCTGTCGTCGCGCCTCGCCGTGCAGGCAGGCTTCGAGGCGCTCGTGGTGTCCGGCTACTCGGTTGCGGCGTCTCGCCTGGGGCTGCCGGACTTCGGCTACCTCACGCAGACCGAGATCACCGATGCGGCGCGTGACCTCGTGGCGGCGGTGCCGGGCACCCCGGTGATCGTCGACGCCGACACCGGCTACGGGAATGCCCTGTCCTCTGCGCGCACGGCGCGGCTGCTGCATCGCGCGGGCGCCGCCGGGATGATCATCGAGGACCAGCAGTGGCCCAAGCGCTGCGGGCACATGGACGGTAAGAGCATCGTGCCGCGTGACGAGTGGCTCGCGAAGATCCGCGCGGTCACCGACCTGCGCGCGGAGGGCATCGACCTGTTCCTCATCGCACGCACCGATGCCCGGGGCCTCGAGGGGCTGGACGAGGCCATCGCCCGCGGCCGGGCGGCCGCCGGCCTGGGGGCCGACGCCATCTTCGTCGAGGCGCCCCTCGACCTGGACGAGCTTCGCCGCGTCGGCGCGGATCTCGAGGGCTTCCGCCCGGTGGCCAACATGGTGGAGGGGGGGAGGACGCCCATCGTCCCCACCCCGGAGCTGGGCGAGATGGGCTTCCGCCTCGTGCTGTGGGGCATCAGCGGCATCCTGGCCACGGGCCACGCGCTGCGCGCCACGTATCAGGCGCTCGCGGCGACGGGGTCGGGCCCCGAGCCATCCACGCTCATGACCTTCGAGGAGATCACGGACGCGGTGGGGTTGCCCGACCATCGCCAGCTCGACGAGCGCTACGGCGCCTGAGCGGATTCCGCACCGGGTGCGGGGGCCGCGCGGTCCGTATCATCCCGCGGTGAGCGACCCCGGATCGGAGGAGTGATGGCAAACGACGAGCTTCACGAGGTGCGCGTGCACCTCACCCGCGAGCAGGCCCCCATTCGCAAGGCCGTGCTCGAGATGACCGGCACCGACGTGACGTTCGGCGTCCCCGGTTGGCAGGGCGAGCACTACGGGTTCGAGCCCGGCACGGTGCCCGAGTACCCCGGAACCCTCGACTACCTGGTGGCATCGGTGGCGGGCTGCCTCATCGGCACGTTCGGCGGCACGCTGAAGGCCCGCGGCATCACCGCGACCGGCGACGACCTGGTTGCCGACGCCATCGGCGAGGTCGGGGTGGACGATGACAACGTGCTGCGCCTCCGCCGCATCGTCGTGCGCTACACGCTCAAGGCCGCCCCCGAGCACCGCGAGGCCGCCGAGCGCTGCAACTCCATCCACGCGCACCACTGCCCGAACGCCCGCTCGGTGGCCGCCGCCATCGACATCGTCACCGAGCTCGACTTCGTGCCGGTGGAGGACAAGGCAGGCGCACCCGCCTAGGGACGG
>SXZC01000159.1 GCA_005788075.1 Actinomycetota bacterium | reverse complement strand
GCCGCCGCATCGACCCCGCGCAGCTCAACAAGCGCGCGCTCGAGAGCCTCATCCGCGGCGGGGCCCTCGACTGCACCGGCGCCACGCGCGCCGGAATGCTCGACGCCCTCCCGGCAGCGATGGCGCAGGCCGCCAAGCGCCGCACCGACCAGGCGGCGGGGCAGGAGTCGCTGTTCGGGCTGCTCGAGGATGCCGCCGGGGGATCCCTCGAGGCCGACCCGCCCATCACCATGCCCGAGATGGACAAGGACGAGCTCCTGGCCGGCGAGAAGGAGGCCATCGGCCTCTACGTGTCGAGCCACCCGCTCGCCGACTGCCGCCGCCAGCTGCGGCGCCTCACCTCGGTGACCCTCGGCGAGGTCGGCAACTGCGCAGATGGCCAGTCGGTCACGCTCGGCGGGCTCGTGGGCGCCGTGAAGAACATCACCACCAAGCGCGGCGAGCCCATGGCCTTCGTGCGCCTCGACGACCTCGAGGGCTCGATCGAGGTCGTGGTGGTGCCCCAGGTGCTCACCGTCGCGCGGGAGTTCCTCGCCGAGGACTCCCTGGTGCTCATCAACGGGCGGGTCGACCAGAAGGGCGAGGGCGAGACCAAGTTCGTGGCCCAGGCGGTGGAGCCGTTCGTGCCCGACCCGGCCGACGAGGAGGACCGCCTGCTGCTCGAGGTGGAGGCCTCGCGCTTCGCCAGCGCCGACATGGACATGCTGAAGAAGCTCTTCAGCGACCATCCCGGCGAGGCCTGCGTCATCGTCGCGCTGCGCACCCCCGAGGGGGAGAAGCGCATCCGCCTCGGCAACGAGTACCAGGTGGACCCCGGCGACCGCGGCCTGCTGGCGTCGCTCAAGAGCATGTTCGGGGAGCGCGCGGTCGCTTGATCGCCGGCCGCCGCCCCGCTTCACTGGTGGCGTGAGCGAACCTCCTCAGCACGGCTCGTGCCGTGCATGCCCGGTGCGGTGCGAGCGCGTGGTCTACCCGGCGCACTGCGTGCAGATCGAGTGCCCTCGCCTCTATGCCCACGAGCAGGACGGCGTGCGCTGGATCGGCTGCATCGACAAGGTCTACTCGGCAGAGGTCGACCTGGACCGCCTGCTCGAGCAGGACTCCCAGCACCCCGGCTTCGGGGCCCTGCTGGCCGAGCGCGTGCCGCGTGCCGAGTGCAAGGCCGCGATCGATCCGACCTTTCCGCACCGCGACGCCGGGCCCTGCACGCAGCCGGCCTTCCGGACGTCGTTCCCCGAGGCACCTGAGGGCCGGGAGCCCCTCCGCACGCGCCGTGGCTGATCGCGTGATCGTCACCGGCGCGGGTCGCGGGCTCGGCCTGTGCCTCGCGCAGGCGCTGTCGGCGCGCGGTGACCTCGTGGCGGGCACGGTGCGCGACCCGTCGTCGGCCGACGAGCTGGCGGCGCTGCCGGGGGTCACGGTGGAGCGCCTCGACCTGGCCGACAGCGACTCCGTGGCGCCGGCGGTGGCGGCGATGGCCGAGCGCCTCGGCGGCGTGGATCTGGTGATCAACAGCGCCGCCGTCAACGCCATGACCGTGCCCGACGGCCGCGCCACGCTCACGGTGCGGCGCATGGAGGCCCAGCCGATGCTCGACATCTACCGGGTGGACGTGGTGGGCGCGCTCCTGGTGGTGCGCGGGGCGCTCGACCACCTCGCGGCCTCCCCGCGCGGACGCGTGGTGAACATCACCTCATGGCTCGGGTCGATGGGCGCCTATGCCAGCGACAGCGCCGTGAACTACGGCTACCGCTCCGCGAAGGCCGCGCTCAACATGGCCACCCGCGCGCTCGCCGCCGAGCTTGAGCCCGAGGGCATCCCCGCCGTGGCGGTGAATCCGGGGTGGATGCGCACGGCCATGGGCGGTGGCGACCATGCCGACCTCGCGCCGGAGCAGTCGGCGGAGGGCATCATCGCGATCGCCGATGGGCTCGACATGTCGCGCACCGGCGCCTTCCTCGACTGGGACGGCGCCGAGCACCAGTACTGACCGGGGGCGTCGGCTGCCGCATGCGCCCTACTGGGGCGCAGCGCATCGCGTGGGATCTACGCCGGGCCGTCGGCCTGCGCCAGGCCTCCGAGCCGGCGCATCTCGGCGAGCGCCTGGTCCATCACCTCGTCGATGATGAGCGCCGCGGGGCGGTCGGGGCCCGAGAGCGCGGCGGCCTGCCCGGCCCACAGCGACATGTGGTCGGCGTCACCCGCGGCCGCCGCCGCGCGGCGGATGTCGGCCGCCACGGCGTTCTGCTGCGGCCAGCCCATGGCGCCGGGCCCGTCGAGCGCCTCGGTGAGCGCGTTCGGCAGACCTCGAGCCGGGCGACCCGAGAGCGCCCGCGTGATGATGGTCTCGTCGTCACGCGCCGTGCGCAGGCGATCGCGCCACCCCGCGGGAACGCCGGCCTCTGAAGCCACCAGCAGGGCCGTGCCCAGCTGCGCGCCGCTCGCGCCCAGCGCCAGCGCCGCCGCGAGCCCCGCGCCATCCATGATGCCCCCGGTGGCCACCACCGGCACGTCCACGGCGCGCACCACCTGGCGCACGAGCGCCATG
>SXZC01000158.1 GCA_005788075.1 Actinomycetota bacterium | reverse complement strand
CTGCCCCTGCTGTGGCTCGAGGCCTATGGGGGAGGGCTCTTCCTCCCCTTCCGCGATGCCACGAATGGCGATGACACCTACGGTGGCGGCCGCTACCTGCTCGACCAGGCGAAGGGCGCGGACCTCGGCACCGATGCCGATGGCGCGCTCATCCTCGACTTCAACTTCGCCTACCACCCCTCATGCGCCCATGATCCGCGTTGGACCTGCCCCCTGGCACCGGCTGACTCGATGGTGCCCATGCCGGTGAGGGCGGGGGAGTTGGCGCCCTAGGGCCTGCCGGCTGGCGTCAGCGCACTGTTACGACGGCGGACGACTGCGCCACCACGGTGTTGCCGCGCTTGGCCTGCGTGATCACGCGCCACTTCCCCTTGGGGGGCTTTGCGCTGCAGGTGAAGGAGGCCCTGCCGCGGGCGATGGTGCACCGGCCCGCAACCGCCACCCCCTGCTGGCCCACGAAGACGAGGGACTGCACGATGCGGATGTTGCCCTTCGGCACCTTGCCCGTGGCCCGGACCGAGCCCTGGCGCACGGACGTCCGTGCGCCGCCCAGCGCTGGCGCCTTCCGGACCACGGTGGCACCGCCCTGAAGGGTCGTGCCGGGGGATGGCAGCGGTGCCGCGCCTCCGGACCCCGAGCCGCCCGCGCCGCCGGATCCCCCGGAGCCGCCGGCACCGCTCCCCGACCCACCGCCGGAGCCGCCGCCACCGGAAGTCTCACAGGGGCTCGCCAGCGTGGGGGTGGGTTCCCCGGAGCGCTCGAATCGCGCCCCCGCCCACAGGCACTCGTTGCCCTGCACGTCGACCATCGTGACCGTGCACGGCCCGATGCCGGACGCCGCGCACGCCCCGAGCCACCCCATGAACTCCGCGCCGTTGCCCTGGGGCGTCGGTGTGAGCGTGACGGTGCGGGTGCGCCACGAGCTGACCCCGAAGTTGATGACGTCGGCAAACGCCCCGATGTCGGTGATGGAGACATCCCCGGGACCCACGACGCTGATGCGCATGCCCCAGTCGGTCTGCGGCGCCCCCCCGCCGGCGAGACCGGCCGATGGCACGGCAAGGGTGACCGGCGCGGTGCCAACGATGACGAGTGCGATGAGGGCTCGGCGATTCATCTGGGTCCAATCCGGGAGACGGGTGGGCCCATGCTAAGCGACCTCAGTCGTACGGACCACCACCGAGGTCACGTGGGCTCGGGGAGTCGAGCCAGGAGCCGACGGGGCGTGCGGTGGGGCGCGCGAGCGGGCTGGCCGGGTCGAGCACGCGCGGTGCGCCGAGCATCCACGCGCCGTCGGTGCGCACCACCTCGGTGACCACCTCGGCGTGGTCCGCAGCCAGGGCCGGGGCGCCGAACCCGAACACCTTCTCGGCGGCCGTGATGGCGGTGAGGCGGCCACGGGCATCCACGTGCACGCGGTGATCGGCGCGGGCCATCTCGCCGACGTGCGCGGAGAGCGCCTCGGCTATCTCGTGCCCGCGGGCGTCATCGAATGTGGTGACGAGCGTGGGGAAGGGCAGGTCGCCCCAGATGGCCCACATCCACCACGGGGGTGGATCGTCGCGCGTAGCGAGCACGTCGCGTATGGCCCGCCCGGCGAGCTCGTGCGCGTGGTGCACGTCGTGCGGGGAGGGACCAATCACGAGGTCGGGCGGGTCGGCGCCGTCCATCGCCATGCCGATCTGCCAGCGGGCACGCTCCTCGGCGTCCGACCTGTCGTCGGCGGCCGACATCGCGATGGGTGGCTCGGTGATCATCAGCTCGAACCGCGCGCGGCGGCAGGCCTCGGTCACCTCGGCCCGACGACGGTCGTGGTCGGCCGGCCGGCCGAGGCTGAGCGCGAGGTTCACCACGTGGTGCCCGGCGTCGCGCAGGGCCATGAGGGTCGCGGGCGCACCCACCAGCTCGTCATCGGGATGCGGCGATACGTGCAGGACCCTCATGTGGCGACAGTGGCAGGAAGCCCCCGCCGGTGCCCGCGTACCGTCGGCGGGTCAGCGACCCCGGGAGGTTTGGTCGTAGGCCCCGGCCCACGCCGGGGCATCCGGATCGAGGCCCGCGAGCAGCGCGAGGTCGATGGCCAGCGCGATCGCCTGCGGCAGGGCCGTCACCGGCGCGAGGCGAGGGTCGGCGTCGGGGTCGCCCGCGATGCGCACCACCTCGGCCCCGCCCTCCGCGAGGATGCCCGCGGCCTCGTCGAGCAGCGGGTCGGGACGGGGCCCCGCGATGGTCACCGCCATGTCGCCCGGCACCGTGGCGAAGCGGCCGGTGGTGGCCCCCTCGCGCGTCTCGTAGCCGTCCACGGGGAGGATCGCGACCTCACGCAGGCATAGCGCCGTGTGCAGGGCGGCGGGCCACGCCGGCCCGGTGCCCACGCACACCCCGGCGTGGGGGCGCCCGGTGGGCGACGGCACGGTGCCCGCGGCCTCGATGAGCGGGGTCATGCGTGCTCCCGCACCCTCGGTGGCTACGCGCAGGGCGTGGTCGCCCGACATGCGTGCCAGCACGCCGAGCCCGGCCACCAGCGCCCCGGCGTACCCCTGCGTGTGCGTGCGTGCGCGCAGCGTCTCGACGGTCACGAGCGCCCGGGCCTCCGCCGCCTTGCCGATGGTGGACCCTGCGTTGGCCGTGACCGTCGCGATGGGGCGGGGAGCCCCGGCCTCGATGGCCTCGATGACGTCACGGAACTCCCCCGAGCTCGACAGCGCGAGCAGGCGATCGCCCTCGCGCCACGGGAACTGTCCCTGCGCCACCAGCCCGCCCGGTACCGCCAGCACCTCCACCGGCGGGTCGGGCACCTGCAGCCACGCAAGCCACAGCGCCAGGGCAACGTGCCACTGCGCGCCGTTGCCCGTGACCACCACGCGGCGCACGCCCGGGGCGGTGAGCAGCGCCGCGACGTCGTCGAAGCCATCGGCCGCCGCCGCCGTGGCGGTGACCGTGCCGGGGGTGAGCAGCAGGTCGCCCCAGAGCCCGGTGTCCTCGCGTCGTGGTGCGTCGCTCCCCATGAGCCGGGAGGCTACGCTCGCCCGATGGCGCATGAAGAGCAGCCCCGGTGTCCAACCTGCGGTGAGCGCGACTCAGAGGACATCGGCCAGGATGTCCGGCGCTGCCGGAACTGCACCTACGTATGGATCCCCATCGCCCCGGAGGGCGGG
>SXZC01000157.1 GCA_005788075.1 Actinomycetota bacterium | reverse complement strand
TGGTCACGGCGCAGGGGCCCGATGGGCCCGTGGGCCTCACGGCATCGGCGTTCTCATCGCTCTCGCTGCACCCGCCGCTCGTGCTGGTGTGCATCGGCAGGGCGTCGTACCACCACGAGCACTTCGTGCAGGCACCGGGCTTCGGCGTGCACATCCTCGACGCCACGCAGGAGGAGGTGTCGAACACCTTCGCCTTCAAGCGCGAGGATCGCTTCGCCGGCCTCGACGTGCAGGAGGGCCCGCTGGGCGTGCCCCTGCTGCCCGGCGGCCTGGCCCGTCTTGCGTGCGAGCTCCATGAGGTGGTGGAAGGCGGCGACCACTCCATCGTCATCGGTCGCGTGCTGCAGGCCGATGTGGGCGACGGCGCACCGCTCGCCTGGTGGCAGGGGGGCTACCGCCGCCTCGCCGACACGCCCTAGGGCCTCTCCCCGGCACGGGCTCCGGATGGAGTGCCGGGAGCACCGATCCCTGATGCCAGCGTGGCGGATGGCCGCGAGCCCGGGATCGCGAAGGCGGCGGCCACGGCGCCCAGCGCCACGACGCCCGCAACCACGAGCGCCAGCGAGTAGCCCCCGGCCAGGGCGGAGAGGGACGACTCGCTCGCAGACAGCGTGTCGCTGTGCGCGGCCGCGATGGTGGCCAGCACCCCGAGGCCCACGGCGCCACCGATCTGCCGGTTGCTGTTGATGAGCCCCGACGCCAGGCCGGCCTCATGCGGTGCGACGCCGGCGGTGGCCGCCCATGTGCTGGGCGGGAACGCCAGCCCGAGGCCGATGGACACCAGGGTGATGGGACCGAGGATGTCCACCACGTACGAGCCGTCGGCGCTCAGCCCGGACATCCAGAAGAGCGCGCCCGAGATCATCAGGCCGGCCGCCACCAGCAGCGGCCGGGGTCCGAAGCGCGGCACCAGCCGCCCGCCCACCTGCGAGGCCACGATGATCGCCAGGGCGGCGGGGATGAAGCAGAGCCCCGCGATGAGGGGACTCTGCCCGAGCACCAACTGCAGGTAGAGCGACACGAAGTACCACATGGCGAACATCGAGGCGCCCACGCAGAACATCGCGATGTTGGCCGCGGTGAGGGCGCGCGACCGGAAGATGCGAAGCGGCGCGATGGGCGCGCGCGCCACCTTCAGCTCGATGAAGGCGAAGAGCGCGATGAGCACCACCGATGCCACGAGCGGCACCACGGTCCACGCCGACGCCCAGCCGTGGGTCTCGCTCTGCACCACCCCGAACACCAGGGCGGTGAGCCCGAGGGTGACTGTCACCGCGCCGCCGATGTCGAGGCTGCGGTCGCCGGTATCGGCGCGGCTCTCCTTGAGCAGCGCGCGGGCGGCGATGACGCCCAGCACGCCCACCGGCAGGTTGATGAGGAATATCCAGCGCCATGAGAGCAGGTCGGTGAGGATTCCCCCGACCAGCACCCCCGCCGCGCCGCCGCTGGCGAGCGACGCCCCCCACCAGCCGAGCGCGTAGGCGCGCTCGCGCGGCTGGGTGAACGTGACCGTGATGATGGTGAGCGTGACCGGCGCCAGGATGGCCGCGCCGAGGCCCTGTATCGCGCGCGCCGCGATGAGGGTGCCCGAGGTGGGGGCGAGCCCGCACACCAGCGACGCCGCGGTGAACACCAGCAGTGCCACCAGGAACATCCGGCGCCGCCCGAAGAGGTCGGCCGTGCGGCCGCCCAGCAGCAGGAATCCCGCGTAGGTGAGGGTGTAGGCGTTCACCACCCACTGCAGCCCCGTGGCGCTGAAGCCAAGGTCGGCGCGCATGGCCGGCAGCGCCACGTTCACCACGGCGACGTCGAGCACCACCATGAAGTTGCCCAGGCACGCGAGCAGGAGGATGAGGCGCTTGCGATCCGCCATGGCGCCCGGTCTCAGTGGCGCCACTTCACCGAGCAGCCCACGGCGGGCGTCTCGGCGGGGGCGACATCCTGCCCGCGCATCACGGCGAGGGCGGCGTCGCGCAGCCAGTGGGCGGTCACGCCCTCGGGCTGCCAGGAGTCGTCGATGGCGCCGCGGTAGCGCAGTCGCCTGTCGGCGTCGAGCAGGAACACCTCGGGCGTGCGCTCCGCGCCGTACGCGCGCGCGACCTGCTGGGTCTCATCGTGCGCGTAGCGGAACACCGTGCCCGTCTGGCGCACCTTCTCCACCATGGCGTCGAAGGAGTCCGCCGGGTAGGTGGCGGCGTCGTTGCTGTTGATGCAGATCACCACGAGGCCGCGGTCGGCGAGCTCCTCGGCCAGGTCGTTCAGGCGGCCGAGCCAGGCGTTCACGTAGGGGCAGTGGTTGCACCAGAAGACCACGGCGATGGCCTGCGCGCCGGGAAGCTCGGCGAGGTCGACGGTGCGCCCGTCGGTGAGGGGCAGGGTGAATCCCGGGGCGGTGTCGCCGATGGCGAGCGCAGGCGGGTGGCTCATGCGCCCATCGTAACCCCGGCGCAGCGCGCCCCCGGCCGTGGGCGGGGCACCCTCGGGCCGGGGCGCCCCGTAGGGTTATGGGTGATGGACGCATCGCCTGACAGCCCGATCGGCGTGTTCGACTCCGGCGTGGGCGGCCTCACGGTGCTCGACGAGTGCCTGGCCCGCCTGCCCTCGGAGCACTTCGTGTACTTCGGCGACACCGACTGGTTCCCGTACGGCGACAAGTCGCCCGACCAGCTGCGCGGCCGGTCGGAGGCCATCGCCCGGTGGCTCACGGGCCAGGGCGCCAAGCTGGTGGTGGTGGCGTGCAACACGGCCACCGCGGCGGCCCTGGCCCACCTGCAGACCCGCCTCGACGTTCCGGTGATGGGAGTGATGACCGCCGAGAGCCAGGCGGCGGTGCAGTCGAGCCGCTCGCGGCGCATCGGGCTGCTGGCCACCGAGGCCACCGTGGCATCGGGGTCGTACCAGCGGATGATCCTCGCGCATGACGCCGGCGCCGAGGTGACGGCCGTGGCGTGCCCGGGGCTGGCATCGGCGATCCAGCGCGAGAGCCCCTACGACGAGGAGATCGTGGAGATGGTGCGCGACTACACCGCGCCGCTTCGCACCGCGCGCGTGGACACGGTGATCCTCGGCTGCACGCACTACCCCATGGTGGAGAAGCTGATCCGGCGCAACGTGCCGGCCGACGCCGTGCTCATCTCCTCGGGCGAGGAGATCGCGCGCGAGATCGCCGTCACCCTCGAGCGCCAGGGCATGCTGAGGCCCGGCGGCGAGGGCGACTACCGCTTCGCGTGCTCGGGCGACCCCGCGGCATTCCGCAGCATCGGCTCGCGCTTCCTGCAGATGCCGTTCGGCGACGTGGAGCAGGTGGACCCGGGCTTCATCGACGGGGCGTAGGCAATGGCGGTCGAGCGCATCCTCGCCACCATCACCGCCGAGGATGGCGAGGTGCACGACGCCCTGCTGCACATCGATGACCGTCCCACCCGCGTGCGCGAGCGGGCCACCGGGCGGCGCACGGCGGTGATCCACGTGCACGGCATCATGGGCAACTTCCTGGTGGGCACCCTGAGGTTCCTGCCCGGGCGCATCGCGCGGCTGGGGTTCCCCACGCTCGTGGTGGAGACCCGCATGGGCAACGTGGGGCAGCTGTTCGGCAAGGCGATCTTCGACGACGCCGTGCGCGACATCGCCGCGGCCTGGAGCTGGCTGCAGGTGCAGGGGTACGACCATGTGGTGGTGTGCGGCTACTCCAGCGGCGCCACGCTGGCGGCGCGGTACGTGGCCACGCATCCGTTCCACGCGGTCCGCGGGCTCATCTCCATCTCGGGGCCGTGGGGACTTCCGGAGTCGCTCGAGCAGCGCAGCCGCCACTGGGGCGCCGACCCCACCTACGAGGA
This sequence comes from Actinomycetota bacterium, assembly GCA_005788075.1. GTDB lineage: Bacteria > Actinomycetota > Thermoleophilia > Miltoncostaeales > Miltoncostaeaceae > SYFI01. The sequence goes on along the minus strand of SXZC01000157.1, from coordinate 115 downwards.
GATCGTGGCGCGCCTGGCCGAGGTGGTGGGGGAGGGCACCCCCGACAGCCCGGCCGACGACCGGCTGTTCGTCATCGAGCAGAGCCGTGGACCCACGCGCCGCCCGAAGGACAGC
>SXZC01000016.1 GCA_005788075.1 Actinomycetota bacterium | reverse complement strand
GCCATCTGCTGGTCGCTGCAGGCGGCGCTCATCGGCTACTTCGCCGGCAAGGCGTTCGCCAACCAGATCTGGGTGGCGCTGGTGGTGGCGCTCGGCGTGGCAGCGCTCGTGGCGCTCTTCGTGATCATCCGGGAGCGCCGCATGGTGGCGCGCGAGGAGGCCCTCGAGGCCGCCGAGGAGCGCGCGGCTACGCTATCTGCCGACCCCGCCACGGCCACATCCGAGGAGAGCACATGAGGTCCGCGCGCCGCGCACGCCCGATTGCCCTGGCGCTCGTCGCCGGCGTCGGCGTCGGCCTGGCCGCCGTGCCCGCGATGGCCGACGGCGGACGCACCGCATGGCCCGGATCGGCGCTCCTCGCCGGCGCCTGGAGCGGCACGGCGAGCAGCACCAGCAACCCCGACTTCACCTTCCCGGTGACGACCACTATGAGCGTGGCCGCCACCGGCCGGCCCACGGGCATGGTCAACCTCGGCGCCCCGGTGAACTGCGCGGGCGCGTGGAACCCGCTGTCCACCGCGGGGCGCGTCACCACATTCGCCGAGGACATCGCGAGCCGCGTGCCCGGCGGGGACTGCATCAAGGGTGGGACGGTGCGCCTTTCGACGGCCAGCGAGGGGCGCCTCCGCTACGTGTGGACCAAGGGCGATGACGGCAGCGTGTCCTACCTCGACCCGGTCGGCGTGTCGGGCGCGTGGGTGGGCACGCTCACCCAGGCCGGCCTCGGGACGGTGCCCGTGCGCATCCGCGTGGTGGGCGTGAGCGCGGGCCAGATGGACGGGGTGGCGAGCTACGGCGCGCCGCTCGCCTGCAGCGGGCGCCTGGAGCCCCAGGGCACCGGATCGCAACGGCGCGCCGTGCTGCGCGAGGTGATCACCCGGAGCGCGAGCACCGCGTGCGTGGGGGTCGGCACGATGACCGTGTCGATGCGATCCGACGGGCGCCTCTCCTACCGCTGGGAAGGCGGGGGCGTGGTATCAACCGCGACGCTGAGGAGGGCCGGATAGGCATGGGCACGCGAATCGACATCGACGGGCGCTCGCTGGCCGCGCGCATGGCGGAGATCCGGGGCGCCGACGAGGCCGTGCTGGTGATCGGCCGGCCGGTGTGCCCCGCCTGCCAGGTGACCGGCGCCGGCCTCGAGGCCCTGGGCGACGCCCGACCGGGGCTGTTCATGGCGTTCGTGGAGATGTGGGGCCCGGAGGACTGGCGCGCCCGCGGCGAGGATGGCTGGCCCGAGGGCGTGACCGTGAGCCCGTCGGCCGTGCCCGCCACGGTGCTCATGCGCCGTGGCGAGGTGGTGGCCAAGCGCTTCGGTGCCGTGCCGGCGCACGACCTGGACCGCTGGATGGACGAGCACTTCGGCCCGGCGGCGAACCCACTGCCCGAAGGCATCACCGAGGCCGAGCAGGCGGTGCTCAACCGCACCGCTGCGCGCCGGGCGCAGCACGACGCAGTGAAGGGGCGCTGAGCGCGCCCACCATCTGGGTGCTCGGGGATCAGCTCGATCCCGCGGGCCCGGCATTCCGGGGACACCGACCGGGCGAGGCCCGGGTGCTGATGGTCGAGAGCGATCACGCCCTCGCGCGACTGCCGTACAACCGCGAGCGACGCGTGCTGGTGATCGGCGGCATGCGGCGGCTGGCCGACCGGCTGCGCCGCGCCGGCTGGGCGGTCGACCTGCGCCGGGCGCCCACGCTCTTCGCGGGCGTGATGGCCCACGCGACGGAGGAGCAGCCCGACCGGCTGGTGGTGGCCCACCCCACCTCGCGCAGCGGCCTCGCCCTCGTGCGGCGAGTGGCCGATGCCCTGCCCGTGCCCGTGGAGATGCGCGAGCCGGTGGGGTTCATCACCCGCCCGGGCGAGCTCGATGAGATCCTCGGAACGCGCGCGCCGCGCATGGACAGCTTCTACCGCGACATGCGGCGCCGGCTGGACATCCTCATCGATCAGCAAGGCGACCCCGTCGGCGGCGCCTGGAGCCTGGACAAGGAGAACCGCAAGCCGCCACCGCGCACGCGCGACCTCGGCGCGCCGGCCCCCTGGCTGCCCCCGGCCGACGACCCGCTCGACGCATCGCTGCGTCGCGAGTTCGCGTCGCTGCCCGAGACCGGCGCGGGAGGCGAGCGCGTGATGGCCGCCGACACCGACGAGGCCGAGGCGGCGCTCGACCGCTTCATCGATGCGCGCCTCGCCGGGTTCGGCCCGCACGAGGACGCCATGATGGACGACGACTGGGCGATGTCGCACTCGCTGCTCTCGGGGCCCCTCAACCTGGGGCTGCTCTCGCCCGAGCGCGTGGCCCGGCGCGTGGCCGACGCCCTCGGCGACGGAGCGCCCATCGCGTCGGTGGAGGGCTTCGTGCGCCAGGTGATCGGCTGGCGCGAGTACGTGTGGGGCTGGTACTGGAAGCGCACGTGGCGGGATGCCAACGCGCTCGAGGCCGAGGCGCCGGTGCCCGCGGCGCTGTGGGGCGGCACCACCCGCATGCGCTGCGTGCAGGTGGCCATGGACGGCATCCACCAGCGCGGCTACTCGCACCACATCCAGCGGCTCATGGTGCTGGGCACCCTCATGCTGCTGCGGGGCACCGAGCCCTGGGCCGCCACCAGGTGGTTCCAGGCCGCGCACGTGGACGGCACGGCATGGGTGATGGCCCCCAACGTGATCGGCATGGCGCTCTACGCCGACGGCGGGCAGATGATGACCAAGCCCTACGCCGCCAGCGGGGCCTACATAAACCGCATGAGCAACCACTGCCGCTCGTGCCCGTACAACCCGAAGACGGCCACCGGGCCCGACGCCTGCCCCTTCACAACCCTCTACTGGGACTTTCTCGACCGGCACCGCGAGCGGCTCGGGCAGAATCCCCGCATGTCGCTCTCAATGCGCAACCTCGAGAAGAGGCAGGACATCCCGGCCATCCGCACCCGCGCACGCGAGGTGATGGCCGCCCTCGACACGGGAGTGGACTGATGGCCGACCAGCCGAAGCGCCGCGGGCGCATCACCACCCGGGGGCCCGGTGCCGAGCGGGTGCGCGACGCCGACCTCGCGCTGCTGCAGGGCCCCGAGCCCGACTTCGTATCCACCGACCCATGGCGCGCGCTGCGCATACTCGGGGAGTTCGTGGAGGGCTTCGACCTGCTGGCCCGCGTGGGCCCGGCGGTGTGCGTGTTCGGGTCGGCGCGCACGCCCCCCGACGACCCCGACTACGCCGCGGCAGTGGAGATCGGCCGGCTGCTCGCGCGCGAGGGACGGGCCGTCATCACCGGTGGCGGCCCGGGACTCATGGAGGCCGCCAACAAGGGGGCGTCCGAGGGCGGCGGGCTGTCGGTGGGCCTCAACATCGAGCTGCCGCACGAGCAGTACCGCAACCCGTACGTGAACCTCGGCGTGGACTTCCGCTACTTCTTCGTGCGCAAGACGATGTTCGTCAAGTACTCCGAGGCCTTCATCGTGATGCCCGGCGGCTTCGGCACCCTCGACGAGCTCTTCGAGGCGCTGGTGCTCATCCAGACCGGCAAGGTGCGCGACTTCCCCCTGGTGCTCTACCGCAGCGCCCACTGGCAGGGGCTCATCGACTGGATGCGCGAGACCACCCTGGGCGAGGGCTGGATCGACGAGGATGACCTCGCGCGCATCCACCTGGCCGATTCGCCCGAGGAGGTCGTGCGCCTGGCCACGGGGGGCGCCGGCTAGCGCACCCACCCGAATGCGGATCGCCGGCTCGGCGCCCGGGCCCCACCCGATCGGGTGGGCGGGCTCAGCCCATCCGGGCATGGCGGCAGGCGGCTGCCGGGCCGAGACTCGACGGCATGGCGCACGATCTGGCGAAACGCGGTGATCAACGGCTCTCGGTATCCGCCGCCGCGCGCCTGCTCGGCGTGAGCGTGTCGTCGCTGCGGGCGTGGGCCGCCGATGGGCTGGTTCCCCACGAGCGCACGCCCGGAGGCCACCGGCGCTTCGATCGCGAGCAGCTCCGCGCGTGGATGGCCAACCGCGGGGGCGAGCTGCCGGCACAGCCATCGGGGCGCGGACCGACGCTGGTGGCCGGGCGCGTGGAGTGCCTGCCCGGCGCCGCGCGCGTGCTCACCGATGAAGGCGGGGCCATCGTGGACGAGGCGCTTGCCCTCATGGCCGACGGCCAGCAGCTCTCGCACCGGCGCACCACGGCACGGCGCGCTCGCATGGACGACCAGTTGGCCGACCTGGCGGACGCGCTCGACGCCGGGGACCTCTCGGGGTGCCTGCGCGAGGCCGAGTGGCAGGCATTTCGCCACGGCGCGGCGGGCCTGCCCGCCACCCAGCCGGTGGGCGAGTGGCTTGCCCTCGCGTGCTCGGTGGAGCGGCACCTGCACGCCATGGGGCTTGCACCCCACGAGGTGGACGCCGTGCGGCAGGCGATGGACCGGCTCTCGTGGCGGGCCGCCGCGGGCCTCGCGGCCGGTCGCCGATCGCGCGCCGAGGCGCGGGAGGATTCCCACCGTGCGGCCTGATGGCGCCATCGGGGCGCGCGAGCGACAGGACCGGGCGTGGCTGCCCATCTCGAGCGCAGCACGGGCGCTGGGCGTGAGCACCAGCACCCTGCGCGCCTGGGCGGCCGACGGCCGCGTGCCGCACGTGCGCACGGCGGGCGGGCACCGCCGCTTCAACCCCGATGCCCTCGCGGAGTGGCTGGCCGAGCGCCCCGACCCCGGGGTGCCGCGGGAGGAGCGCTCCACATCGCTCGCGCCCGCTCCCCAGCTGGCCGACGTGCTCGTGAGCCGCGCGGATCGGGTGGCCGCGATCGCCGACGAGGATCTCAGCGGGGCAGGCGGGCAGGGCTTCCGGCACCTGCCCGCGCACGAGCGGCGCCGGGCAGCCGTGGACTGGGTGCTGGTGGTGGCGGACGCCCTGCGCACCGGCCGGCTTGCCGAGGGACTCGATCAGGCCCGGGCCTACGGCCACGCGCACGGCACGGCCGGGTCATCCGCAGAGGACGCGCTGGCCGGGCCCATCGCGATGGGCCGTGCCATCGATGCCGCGCTCGGCGAGGGACCCGAAGCCGTCACCCCGGACGAGCGCGATCACGCCGCCGCCGTGGTGCGGCGCCTCTCCGTGCGCATCGCCGATGCCTGGGCCGATGCCACGCATGAGGGACGCGCCGAGGCCGCATTCCGCCCCCAATAGGCGGTCGCGGCAGGCGCCGCGGGCAGCGGGTGCGCGGCTAGGTGCCCGCCGTGGTGCGCACCGGCACGCTCACCGACTCCAGCGTCGATCCATCCCGGCGCACGGCGCGCACGGCGATGGCGGCGGGCGTGGCATCGACCTCGAGGAAGTTGTACTCGGGCGTGCACTTCGCGAGGCCCGCGGGCAACCGCACGCACGGATACACCTGGGCCCCGCCGCCGCCGGACACGATGTAGGTGATGCCCCCGTTCACGATGCGTTCGTACGAGTGGTTATGGCCGCTCAGCACCAGTGACACGCCGTGCTTCCTGAAGAGCGGCACCATGAGGCGCTGCTGGGTGGTGCTGGGGGCGTGCAGGCCCGCCGTGTAGGGCGGCTGGTGGATGGACACCACGCGCACGGGCTCCTTCGCCTTCTCGAGCGTGCTCTTGAGGAACGCCAGCTGCGCCGACGACGACGGCTGGTTGCCGTCGAGCACGATCACCCGCAGCGGCCCCTGCGCGAACGAGTACCAGCGCTTCGGGCTGCCGAGGCGCGTGGCCGTGGACGTGCCGCCGATGTCGTGGTTGCCCCAGGTGGCGCGCCAGGGCAGCCCGGTGGCCAGCAGGCAGGCCTCGGGCCGGTCGAACGTGGCGCGCGTGGCGGTGCCGTCGGGCGAGTAGAAGTTGTCGCCGGTGGTGAGGATGAACGACGCGGGCCGTGCCGCGTGGCTGGCGCACATGCGCTTG
>SXZC01000156.1 GCA_005788075.1 Actinomycetota bacterium | reverse complement strand
GCTGTCGAACGTCCTGCTCTGGCAGTCGGCCTACGCCGAGCTGGTGTTCTCGGACCGCATGTGGCCCGACTTCGGCCCGGACGACCTGCGCATCGCATTCGAGGAGTACGCCAACCGCACGCGGAGGTTCGGCGCCCGATGATGAGCCGCATCGCCATCGCGATCCCCGGCATCGCCGTGATCGTGGCCGCCGTTTACTTCGGCGGTCCGGTGTTCGCCGCGTTCGCGCTCATCGTGGCGCTCGCCGCCCTCTTCGAGTTCTACGGCCTCGCCGGCGTGCCGCGGCACCTGCAGTGGGCCGGGTACGCCACTGCGGTGCTGGCGGTAGTGCTCGCATGGGCGGCGTCGCCGCCGGAGCGGGCGCTGCTGTTCGCCCTGGCCGCGGGCCTGTTCCTCGCCGCCATCGCCGCGCTCACGCTGCCCGACCGCGAGGGCATCACCGGGCGCGTTGCCCTGGTGCTCATGGGGGGCATGTACATCGCGCTGCCCGCCGGGGTGCTGGTGCTCACCCGCGACCTCCCCGACGGCGCGGGCGCCATCGTGAACCTGCTCGTGGCCGTGTGGGTGTTCGACACGGCGTCGTACTTCTCCGGACGCCTCTGGGGCCGCCGCAAGATCGCGCCGCGCACGTCGCCGAACAAGACCTGGGAGGGCTTCATCGGTGGCCTCGTGGTGGGCACCGCGGCCGTGTGGTTCGCCGGGCTCTACATGGACTGGATCAACTGGTGGCAGTCCCTCGTGATCGGGCTCGCGCTGTGCCTGGCCGCATACGTCGGCGATCTCTTCGAGTCGATGATCAAGCGCGACGTAGGCGTGAAGGATTCCGGCACGATCCTCGCCGGGCACGGAGGCATCCTCGACCGATTCGACTCGCTGCTCTTCGCGTCCCTCGCCGGCTACTTCCTCACCACCTGGATCGTGCTCTGACCGTGCTTCCCGACCTCGACATCGATCTGCTCACCCGCCTCTGCGAGACGCCCGGCGCTCCCGGGCACGAGGAGCGCATCCGCGAGGTGGTGATCGCCGAGCTGGCCCCGCACGTGGATGAGGTGAGCGTGGACCCACTGGGCAGTGTGGCCGCCGTGCGGCGCGGTGGGGGAGGGCCCCGCGTGATGCTGGCCGCGCACATGGACGAGCTCGGCTTCATGGTCACCCACATCGATGACGAGGGCTTCATCCGCGTGGTCCCCCTCGGGGGGTTCGACCCCAAGACCAAGGTCGCGCAGCGGGTGATCGTGCACGGGCGCGAGGACCTGCTCGGCGTGATGGGCGCCAAGCCCATCCACATCATGAGCCCCGAGGAGCGCAAGGCGCTGCCCAAGCCGGACGACCACTACATCGACGTGGGGCTGCCCGCCGACGAGGTGAGGGAGATCGTGCGCAAGGGCGACACCGTCACCCGCGAGCGCACCCTCGCACGCCTCGGCAACCTCGTCACCTGCAAGAGCATCGACAACCGGTCGGGCCTCTACGTGATGATCCAGGCGATGCGGCAGCTCGCGGACCACGAGTGCGAGGTGGTCGCCGTGGCCACCACGCAGGAGGAGGTGGGCCTGCGTGGAGCCCGCGTGGCCGCGCAGCGCATCCGCCCCGACATCGGCCTGGCGATCGACACCACGCTCGCCAACGACGGGCCCGGGGCCAAGCCGCACGAGAAGATCACCACGATGGGCGGCGGCGCGGCGATCAAGGCGTACGACTCCGGGGTCATCGTGCCGCGCGCCGTGATCGAGCACCTCGAGCGCATCGCCGACGCCCGGGATATCCCCCATCAGGTGGAGATCATGACCCGCGGCGGCACCGACACGCGCGAGCTGCAGCTGGCCGGTGACGGCGCGCTGGCGGGGTGCGTGTCGATCCCCACGCGCTACATCCACCAAGTCGTGGAGACCTGCGACCCCGGAGACCTGGCCGCGTGCGCGGCCCTCGTGGCCGCCTTCTGCGAGACGGCACAGGATCTGCTCGCCTGAGGCGTCGCGCGGCGCCCCGAACCCCCGGCGGGCGCCGGGCGCGGTGATACCTTCGCAGTCGTGAAGCGCGTCCTCATCCTCGGGTCCACGGGCTCCATCGGAGTCCAGGCCCTCGACGTGATCGACGACGCCCCGGACATGCAGTGCGTCGGGCTGGCCTGCGGGTCACGCGTGGGCGAGATGGCGGCGCAGGCCGCCGATCGGGGCATCACGGCCACTGCGGCCGCGGCAGGGGGCGGCAGCGTGGCGCACACCGCCGACCTGGGCGACCTCATGGACGCCTCCGAGCCGGACATCGTGCTGAACGCCCTCGTGGGCGCCGCCGGCCTTCCGCCCACGCTTGCCGCGCTCGAGCGCGGCATTCCGGTGGCGCTCGCCAACAAGGAGTCGCTCGTGGCCGGCGGCGACCTCGTGGCCGCCGCGCGGGGGCGCACCGGGGCCGGCCTGGTGCCGGTGGACAGCGAGCACTCGGCGCTCTTCCAGCTCATGGAGGGCGTGCCGCGCGAGCGCGTGGCGCGGGCGATCCTCACGGCGTCCGGGGGGCCGTTCCGCGGGCGCGCGCCATCCGACCTCGAGGGCGTCACCGCATCCGATGCCCTCGCGCATCCCACCTGGGACATGGGCGCCAAGATCACCCTCGACTCGGCCACGCTGATGAACCAGGGCCTCGAGGTGATCGAGGCCCATCACCACTTCGACCTGCCGTATGACGAGGTGGAGGTGGTGGTGCACCCGCAGTCCATGGTGCACGCGATGGTGCGGCTCGACGATGGCAGCATCCTCGCCCACATGGGGCCGCCGGACATGCGGGTGCCCATCGGGCACGCCCTGCGCTGGCCCGAGGCCCCGCCGGAGCGCCCGCAGATGGACCTCATCGGCATGGTGCTCACGTTCGAGGAACCCGATCTCGCCGCGTTCCCGTGCCTGCGCCTCGCGCGCGAGGCGGGGGAGGCGGGAGGCACCGCGCCGGCGATCCTCAACGCCGCCAACGAGGTGGCCGTGGGCGCCTTCCTCGAGGGCCGCATCGGGTTCATGGACATCCCTCGCAGCGTGGAGCATGCTCTCGGCGCCGTGGAGGCGGGTCCCGCGGATTCGCTCGAGGCAGTGCAGGGGGCCGACGCGGCCGCGCGCCATGTGACGATGGCGATGGCGGGTGCCGCATGAGCCTCGCATGGAACATCGTCGCCTTCGTGCTCATCCTCATGTTCCTCGTGCTCGTGCACGAGGCGGGGCACATGGTGGTGGCCAAGTGGT
>SXZC01000155.1 GCA_005788075.1 Actinomycetota bacterium | reverse complement strand
CGACATCGACGATGCCATCCGCGCCGGCATCATCGCGAGCGCCGACCTGCCCGCCGACGAGATCGCCGTGCTGGGCGGCACCACCTCCGAGCGCATCACGCGCCTCGTCACGGACATCGTCGACACCTCGGCCGACTCCGAGACCATCGACCAGAGCGCAGAGGTGGGAGAGGCCTTCCGGTCGCTGCGCAAGTACATGTTCGACCAGGTGTATCTGGCGTCGCCGGCAGCCGACGAGGCGGAGCGCGCCCGGTACGTGGTGCAGGGGCTCGTGCGGGCCCACATCGACGATCCCTCGTTGCTCCCCCCGGGAGGGGACGCGGACCCCGTGACACGCGTGACCGACTACGTCTCGGGCATGACCGACCGGTATGCCCTTCGCGCCCACCGCGAGATCTTCGTTCCCCATGAGGGGCCGCTCTGATGCCGCGGGTGGACGACTCCAGCATCGATGAGGTGCGCCGGTCGGCCGACCTGGTGGAGCTCGTGCGCGGGCAGGTGCAGCTCGCCCGCCGCGGCGGCCGGTGGTGGGGACGTTGCCCCTTCCACGATGAGCGCACGCCCTCGTTCTGCCTCATCCCGCCCGAGAACCGCACCTACTACTGCTACGGGTGCGGGGCCACGGGCGACTCTTTCACGTGGATGCAGGAGCGCGAGGGGGCGGGATCGTTCATGGAGGCCGTGGAGCAGCTCGCCGACCGCTTCGGGGTCGAGCTGCGCTACGAGCAGTCCTCGCCCCAGGAGGAGGCCCGGCGCCGCGAGAACGAGCGCGTGCGCGAGCTGCTCGACCGCGCATGCGGCTTCTACGCCGCGATGCTGTGGAAGTCGGACGAGGCCGCGGAAGCGCGCGAGTACCTGCTGGGGCGCGGGTTCCCCGAGGACCTGCTGCGCACGTTCCGCGTGGGGTGGGCGCCGCGCGGCGGCACCGCGTTGGCCGGGCGAGCCATCCAGGAGGGCTTCTCGCGCGAGCAGCTCGACCAGGCCGGGCTCGCCCGCGTGCGTGGTGGCACGGCGCAGGATTTCTTCCAGGGCCGCATCACGTTCCCCATCAGCGATGCCCGCGGGCGCGTGCAGGGGTTCGGCGCCCGCACGCTCGACCCCAACGAGCGCGCGAAGTACGTGAACTCCCCCGAGGGCGATCGCTTCCGCAAGCGCGAGCTGCTGTTCGGACTGGACCTCGCGCGCCAGTCCGCCGCGAAGGCCGGCTTCACGGTGGTGAGCGAGGGCTATACCGACGTCATGGGCCTGCACCTCGCCGGCGTGGAGGGGGCGGTGGCGTGCATGGGCACGGCGCTCACCACCGCGCAGCTGCGGCTGCTGGCGCGCGTGGCGCCCGAGGTGCGCCTGTGCTTCGACGCCGATCGCGCGGGCGAGGAGGCTGCCCGCCGCACCATCGAGGCGGCCCGCGAGGTTCCTGTGCGCCTGGCCGTGGTGGGGCTTCCGCCCGGCAGCGACCCGGGAGATCTCGCCGCCGAGCGCGCTGGACGGGAGATCCTCGCCGCCGCCGTGGCCGACGCCGACCCGCTCCTCCCATGGCTCGTCGACCGCCGGGTGGCGCGCGTGGGCGACAGCCCCGCCGACCAGGATCGCGCCCTGTCCGACCTCGGGGAGCTCCTCGAGCAGTTTCCCGAGTCGGCCGACAAGGACGAGGCCATCCGGCGGGTCACCGCGCTGGGTGTGTCGCCGGTGCTGTTCGATCGCTTCATCCGCCGCGCGCAGGGGTCCGGCGCCACGGGGCGCCCCAGGAGGGAGCGCGAGCAGGCAGCCGAGCAGGGCCCCGAGCCCCCGTCTCTCGACGAGGCCCGGGAGCGTCGCCTGCTCGCCCTGGCGATCGCCATGCCCACGGCAGGGAGGCCGATCCTCGAAGGGATGAAGGACGACCACCTGGGGTCGGCCGAGCATCGCGAGGCACGGCGGCTGATCCTCGAGGGGGCCGAGGGCTGGCCCCCGGAGATGGCTCCGCTCGAGGCCGCGCTGCGCGCGGAGGCGGCGGATGGCGGCACCGAGGAGGAGCTCAAGGACGCCTACCTGCGCGTGGAGAAGCGCGCGCTTGAGCGGGGGATGCTGGCGGCGCGCTCGTCGGGCGACGAGGCGGAGTTCCTGCGGCTGCAGGCGATGGTGAAGAGGGTCGAGACGGCCCTCAGGAGCTCCGGCTAGGAGATCACCGCGATGGCCACGGCCCTCACGAGGTCATCGCCATCCCTCAGCGACACCCTGGCCGTGACGGCGTGCCCCGCCAGGGCCTCGGGACGCCGGGCGGGCGGGCCGATCCACGCGATGCGCGGGGCCCGTCCGAGCATCTCGGCCCGTGCCGCCCACGCGAGCACCCGCGCGAGGGCCAGGGCGCCGGGGCTCGCCGCTCCCGGGCGCCCACGCGCCACGGCGTACGAATCGTGCGCCTGGAGGCACGCGATGAGGGTGAGGGGGTCGAGGGGATCGTCGGGGTCGAGGGAAACCTCCTCGATCACGAGGTCGGGTTCGGCACCCGACTCGGATGCGGGGCGCAGCGCCGGCGCGAGCTCGCGCAACCTCGCCCCGACCGCGAACCCGATCCCCCTCGCCGCGTTGACGAGTTCGGGATCGAGGCCCGCGGCGGGATCAGGGCCGTCGGCGACACGGATGCCCACCCGACGGCCCCGGAATCGCTCCTAGGCGGCGTCGGCGGCCGCGTCGGCCGCGTCGCTCACGGCCTCGCCGATGGCGTCGGCGCCGTCGGCCGTCACCTCGGTGAAGGTGAACTCGTCGGGCTCGCCGCCGAGGCGCTCACGCACGAACCAGTAGACGAGCGCCCCGATGCCAACCAGGGCAAGCAGCTTGATGAAGGTCTTCATGTCTCTCCTCGGATTGCGACCCGGCTTGCAACCTAACACGCGATGCCCGCGGCGGTGACACGGCTGTCAGGGGTCCTGCCCACGCGGGCAGGGTGGCTCGGTGCATCGCCGGGGCTACGATGACGTCATGGATGCCGCTGCATCGGGGCTCATGCCGCGCGCTCTGGTGGCGGACGGCGGTCCGGAGGCGCTGGGGGATACCGCCGGTGGGCTCGCCGCCGACGGGTTCGACGTGGAGCAGGTGAGCGGCGCGGCGGCGATGCTGGCGTCGGCCCGTGCGGTGCCACCCGACATCGTGGTCATCGGGTTCGGCATCCCCGATGGCGGGGCGGTCGATGCAGTGCGCGCCCTGCGCGAGTTCTCGGATGCCTACGTGATCGTGGCGATCGGGGTGCCCGACGAGGTGAGCACCATCCTGGCCCTGTCGATGGGGGCGGACGACGTCGTTGGGGCGGGCACCTCGGGCCGCGAAATGGCCGCCCGCGCACGCGCCATGATGCGGCGGCCCCGCGTGGCCGCGATCGTCGGCGGGCCCTTCGCGGTGGGTGGCGTCACCGTCGACCTGCTCACGCGGGGTGCGCGTGCCGGCGGCGCCGACCTCGACCTCACCCGCATCGAGTTCGACGTGCTGGCAGTTCTGGCGGAGGCCGCGCCGGCGGTCGTGGCCCGCGCCCGCCTCGTGGAGCGCATCTGGGGGCCGGGGTGGTTTCCGGATGATCACGTGCTCGACGTGCACGTGAGCAACCTGCGCCGGAAGCTCGTGGCCGCGGGGGCGGACGCATCGGTGGTCACGGCGCGCGGGGTGGGGTTCCGCCTCGCGGTCGACGACTAGGGGGCGACCAGCAGAACCACCTTGCCCACCGCCGAATCGGCCTCCACATGGCGGTGAGCCTCGGCGACCTCCTCGATGGGCAGCACCCGGTCGATCACGGGCTCCAGGGCGCCATTCGCGAAGAGGGGCATGGCCCAGTCGGCGAACTCCGACATGATCACGGCCTTCTCGTCGGCGGTGCGCCCGCGCAGGGTGGAGCCGACGATGGTCCCCTGGCGGGCGAGCAGGGCCCCCATGTCGAGTTCGGCCTTCCGGCCACCCACCAGGCCGGTGAGCACGATTCGGCCCCCTCGGGCGAGGCACGCCACGTTGTCATGCAGGTACTTGGCGCCCACGAGGTCGAGCACCACATCGGCGCCATGGCTCTCGGTCATCTGCAGCACCTGCGGCGCGAAGCCGTCGTCGCCGACGGCCAGAGCCTCTGCGCCCCACGGCGCCGCGGCCTGGGCCCGCAGAGGATCGCGCGACGTGCCGATGCAGTGGGCATCGAGTGCCCGGCAGATCTGGGCCGCAGCCGTGCCCACGCCGCTGGCGATGGAGTGCACGAGCGCCACGTCCCCCGCCTGCAGGCCGCCGAGCCGCACGAGGCCCTGATACGCCGTGATGAAGACCTCGGGAATCGCCGCCGCGTCCGCCCATGGCATGCCGTTGGGAATCAGGATGCAGTTCGATGCCGGCACGGCCGCCAGTTCCGCGTAGCCACCACCGCCCACGAGGCACATCACCCGGTCCCCCACGCCGAGGGGGGTGTCGGTCGTCGTGGGCACCTCGACCACCTCGCCAACGGCCTCGAGGCCCAGCACCTCACTGGCGCCGGGGGGCGGGGGATAGAGGCCGCGTCGCTGCATGAGGTCCGCGCGGTTCACCGCCGTGGCGCGCACGGCGATGAGCACCTCTCCGGGGCCGGGCACGGGATCCGGTGCCTCCGCCAGGCGGAGCACCTCGGGCCCGCCCGGCTCGGTGACGATCACGGCCCTCATGCAGCCAGCCTACCCACGCGCAGCATGGCCGCCCGGTGGCGATGCATATGGGGACGGTGGGAGTCGAACCCACACCCGGGGTTACCCGGAGCGGAGTTTGAGTCCGCCGCGTCTACCGTTCCGCCACGTCCCCGGCGGTCAGTCCTCGGGGGTGATGCGGGCCAAGCCCTCGTCGATCGCCACCTGGCGGGTGGCGGCGGCGACGGCCGGGGCCACCTCCGGGTTGAAGACGCTCGGGATGATGTAGTCCTCGTGCAGCTCGTCGTCGGTGATGACGTCGGCGATGGCCTGGGCGGCGGCGACCTTCATGCCCTCGCTGATCTGCCGGGCGCGAACGTCGAGGGCGCCGCGGAAGATGCCCGGGAACGCCAGCACGTTGTTGATCTGGTTCGGGTAGTCGGAGCGCCCGGTGGCCATCACGCGCACGTAGGGTGCGGCGATCTCGGGCATGATCTCGGGCGTCGGGTTGGCCATGGCGAACACCAGCGGATCCTTGGCCATGCTCTTGAGCTGGTCCACCGAGAAGGTGCCCGGGCCGGACAGGCCCACGAACATGTTCGCCCCCTTGATGGCCTCGGTGAGGTCTCCCTGGACGCCCTCGGGGTTGGTGTTCTCGGCGTACCAGTCCTTCATGAAGTTCATGTTCTCGGTGCGCCCGTTGTAGATGGCCCCGCGGGTGTCGCAGCCGATGATGTTGGTGACCCCGGCGTTCATGAGGATCTTCGAGCAGGCCACGCCCGATGCGCCGATGCCGTTGACCACCACCTTCAGGTCCTTCATGTCCTGCCCGGTGATCTTGCAGGCGTTGATGAGCGCGGCGAGCAGCACCACGGCGGTGCCGTGCTGGTCGTCGT
>SXZC01000154.1 GCA_005788075.1 Actinomycetota bacterium | reverse complement strand
GCGCGCGAGGGCGCGCAGGTGGTGGTGGCGGCGCGGCGCGCCGAGGGCGTGGACGCCGCCGTGGCGGACCTCCGGGCATCGGGAGCGCGCGCCGAGGGAATCCTCACCGACATGTCCGACCCGCTCGGGCCGGCCGACGCCGTCGCGCGCGCCGAGGCCGTCATCGGCCCCGTGGAGATCCTCGTGGCCAACGCGGGCGGCCCGCCGCCCGGGCGGTTCGTGGACGCCGACGACGACGGCTGGGATATCGCGGTGCAGCAGAACCTGCTCGGCACCGTGCGCCTCATCCGGGCGGCGCTGCCCGGCATGCGCGATCGCGGGTGGGGTCGCATCGTCACCATCACCAGCACGTCGGTGCGCGAGGTGATCGACGGCCTGGCACTCAGCAACGCCACGCGCGCGGGGGTGGCGGGCGCGGTGCGCACGCTGGCCCGTGAGGTGGCGGGCGACGGCGTGACGGTGAACAACGTGCTGCCCGGGCCCATCCTCACCGATCGCATGCGCGAGCTGCTCTCCGCGGCCCCGGACCTGGACGCCGCCATCGCCGAGCGCGGGTCGCGCAACCCCACGGGTCGCGTGGGCGACCCGGCCGAGGTGGGCCACCTCGTGGCGTTCCTGGCGTCGGATCGCGCGGCGTTCATCAACGGCGCATCGGTGATGATCGACGGAGGGGAGAGCCGGGTTGTCGGCTAGCGACCACGATCACCCGCCCTACGGGTTCAGCACGCGCTTCCGGGTGGACTTTGCCGACACCGACGCGGGCGGGGTCGTGTACTTCGGCTCGTACGGGCGGTTCCTCGAGCGGGCGGTCATTGAGTACCGCCGCGCCGCGGGGGTGCCCCTCGTGGGCGCCGACGAGCACCACTTCATGATCCGCTCGATGGCCGTTGAGTACCACGCGCCCTTGCGATTCGACGACGAGGTCGAGGCCTTCGTCCGGGTGAGCCGCATCGGCACCAGCAGCCACACGGTCGAGGCGCGCCTCGAGCGCATCGACCCCAACGGCGCCACCCATGTGGCGGATGCGCGCGCGGTGGTGGTGGGCGTGCAGTCGTGGGACGGTGGAGCGCCGACCCCCATGCCCGCGGCGTGGCGATCCGCCATCGAGGCATTCGAGGCACGCACGCATTGAGCGGCCGCCTGCTCGGACAGCATGCCTCGGTGCTGGCGTCGGCCGGGGCCGACGTCGCGGCCCTCGCGGAGATCGAGGAGTGGGCGCGGCGCTCGGTGGTGGTGCCGCCGGGCACCGAGGTGGTGGATGCCCACGTGCACCTGGGCGTCGACCGCGACGGCCACGCGCTGTCGGCCGCCGACCTGATCGCCGACATGGACGCCAACGGCATCGGGCGCGCCGTGGCGTTCCCCGCCGACGAGCCGGGATCGGGCGGCGACTTCCGTGATGCCAATGGGCGCGTGATCGAGGCATGGGCCGCCCACCCCGATCGCATCATCCCCTTCTGCCGCATCGACCCGGCGGTGGGGGCCACGGCCGCAATCGACGAGGCACATGCGGCCGGTGCGCGCGGGCTCAAGCTGCACCCGGTGGCGCAGCGGTTCGCGCCCGAGGGCGAGGAGTGCGTGGCAGCGGTGCGCAGGGCCACCGACCTGCGCTGGCCGGTTCTCTTCCACGCCGGCTTCGGGGCGCGGGCGCTCGCCCCCGCCTTCGCTGCGCTGCTGGAGTGGGTTCCCGATGCGCGGGTCATCCTCGCCCATGGCGGGCGCGGCGATCACCGGGCGCTCGCGGCGCTGGCCGCTGCGTACCCGGACGTCCTGTTCGACACCTCCATCGCGGCGCTGCCCGACCTGGTCATGCTGCCGCCCGAGCGCATCGTGTTCGGTACGGATCGCCCCTACGGCGACCACGCGCAGGCCCTGCACCTGGTGGGCGCCGCGGCGCGGGTGGCCGGGTGGGATGCCACGGCCATGCGCGGCGTGATGGGGGGCAACCTCATGCGCCTGCTGGGCGGTGAGGGCGCGTGAGCGGCGCCGATGCCCTTCGCGTGGTCACCCTCGCCGCGCAGGCGGAGATGGCGCTCGTGCGACGCGACTCCGTGGCCGCCCCGCTGCTGGCGCAGGCCGCGCGCGCGGCGGACGGCACGCCGGGTGGCCCCCTGCTCGCGCAGGCGGCGGCCATGGTGCGGGGCGAGCCCGACCGCGAGGCCATCCGCCAGGCGGCTCTGTCGCTCTGCCGGATGGCGCTGCAGGAGGCACAGGCCGAGGCGCTGGGGGCGCAGCCGTGATGCCGGGGTGCATCCCGTGAGCATGGAGAACCGCGCCCGCCTGGCCGAGGTGATGCGCTCGGGCGAGCCCGACCTGGCCGAGGCGAACCTGCTCATCGCCGCCGAGGGTCGCCCGGGCGTCGACCCGGCGCGGTGGCTGGCGGAGGTCGATCGCCTTGCCGACATCGCCGGGCCCGATGACGCCTCGGCGGTGTTCGAGCTGCTGCGACAGGAGGGCTACTCCGGTGACGCCCAGACATACGACGATCCGCGCAACTCCTTCCTCGATCAGGTGATCCGGCGCAGGCGCGGGCTGCCCATCGCGCTCTCGGCCCTGGCGATCTCGATTGGCCGGCGCACCGGCGCGCAGATCGTGGGCGTGGCGGCACCCGGCCATTACATCGTTGCGGAGCTCTCCGGGGGGCGGGTGCGCTACGTCGATCCCTTCCACGGATGGGTGACGCGCTCGGTGGAGGAGCTCGCGGGCATCGTGGGCGACGCCGCCGGCATGGATCTCGAGCCCGGCCACCTCGCGCCGGTGCCCGCGCAGGTGACCGTGACGCGCATGCTGCTGAACCTGGAGGGCAGCTACCGCCGGCGCAGCCGCCCCAATGACGTGCTCTGGTGCTGCGAGCTGCTCGCGCTGGTGAACCCGGAGGACCCCGCCCCGCGCGTGCGCATGGCGGAGGTGCTGGTGGAGCTCGGCCGCCCCGACGAGGCCGAGGCCCTCCTGGGATCGCTGCTCACCACCACCCCGCCCTCGCTCGCCCTGCGCGTAGCCGAGTCGGTGCTCGACGACATCCGCGCCGCGCGGCTGAACTGAGCCCATCCGGGGGGCGCGGTGCACCTTCGCGCGCATGATGGCGCGAAGCGCGCCCCCCGGCTGACTCGGCGCGGACCAGCCTGCCGGCGTGGAGTTCACGCCGTTCGTCCGCAGTCGCCTCCGTCAGCTCGGCCTGGGCACTGAGGAGATCGAGGCGATGGTCGGCCAGGCCGTCATCGCCATTCCCGTGGCGGGAGGCAAGGTGCTTCATGAGGGCGTGATCGGGGACCGGATGGTTTCGGTTATCGTGGACCCGGCCCCGCCCCCGACCGTGGTCGGCGTGACCGAGAGGAGTCTGTGATGTGGGCGCTCTATTGCACGCGGTCCGATGCCGTTCAGGTCTACGTCCCTGACGAGTGGGCGAACACCGGTGGCTACACCGAGCAGCCGGACGTCGGGGTCCTGGTCGACATCGATCGCCATGGCGTTCCGATGGGGGTTGCGGTCATGGGGCCCCGCACGGTCGACCTCACCGAGGTCATCCCGCCGCTGGCGAACCGCTTCAGCTTTGACCCGGATGCCCTGCTCGCCGCGATGCGCGCGGCCCTCGCCGCCCCGGACCGCGAGATCACGATCGATGTAAGGGGTCTGCCCGCCTGACCGCGGGGAACGACGAAGGGCGCCCTCGGGCGCCCTTCGTGAACTGCCTATCGGGGCGTGATCAGCCGCGCGAGGCGAGGAACTCCTGCACCATCTTCTCGCCGGCCTCGGCACCCTGCTCGTAGTAGACCCGGTTGATCTCCTTGAAGGCCTCCCACTGGGCGGGGACGTCGTCCTCGGCCATGGTGGCGTCCACGGGGCAGGCCTCGACGCAGGCGTCGCAGTCGATGCACTCCGACGGGTCGATGTAGAGCATCGTGGCCGTGTCGGCGTTCTCCTCACCCGGGGCGGGGTGAATGCAGTCGACCGGGCACACGTCCGCGCAGGAGGTGTCCTTGGTGCCGATGCAGGGCTCGGTGATGACGTAGGCCAACGGAGTCTCCTCAGGCGATCGCTTCGCGGGCGCGGGTGCGCCCACCGAACGAGGGGAAGTTTACCCGGCGGTGAGGGGGACGCCCGGGGCATGCGGCACGCCCGCGGTATCGGCCACCACCCGGGCGATCTCGGCGAGCGCCTGCCCTGCCGGGCTGTCGGGACGCGCGGCCACCACGGGCAGGCCGTCATCGCCCGCCCGGGCGACGTCGGACTCCAGCGGAACCTGCCCGATCAGCGGCACGCCGAGGTCGGCGGCCAGGGCTGCGCCGCCCCCGCCCGCGAACACCTCGTACCTCGCGCCGGTGTCGGGCGCCACGAACCACGACATGTTCTCCACCACCCCGATCACCGGCAGCTCCACGCGGTCGGCCATCGCGGCGGCGCGGCGCGCCACGCGCTGGGCGGTGAGCTGCGGGGTGGTGACCACCAGCACCTGCGCGGCGGGCAGCAGCTGCGCGAGCGACAGCGACACGTCCCCGGTGCCCGGGGGCAGGTCGACCAGCAGCACGTCGGGCTCGTCCCAGAACACCTCGGTCACGAACGACGTGAGCGCCTTGTGCAGCATCGGGCCGCGCCAGATCACCGGGTTGTCGTCGGCCGTCATGAAGCCGATGCTCATGAGTCGCACGCCGTGGCTCTCGACCGGGATGATGAGGTCGTCGAGCATCACCGGCTGCTGCGTGGCGCCCATCATGCGGGGAATCGAATATCCGTAGACGTCGGCATCGAGCAGGCCCACGCTGTGCCCGGCCGCGGCCATTGCCACGGCGAGGTTGCACGTGATGCTCGACTTGCCCACGCCGCCCTTGCCGCTCGCGACCAGGATCACCTTCGTGCGCGAGTCGGCCGTGAAGGGGCTGTCCTTGCGCGGGCCGCCGATGATCGACTCGCGCACCCCGGCGCGCTCCTCGTCGGTCATGGTGTCGAGGCCCACCTGCACGCCCTCCACCCCCGGCAGCACGGCCACGGCCTCGCTCACGCGCCGTTGGATCTCGGCCTTGAGCGGGCAGCCGGCCACCGTGAGCTTGATCGTGATGGCCACCCGCGCACCATCCACCTCCACCGATCCCACCATGCCGAGCGCCACGATGCTGCGGTGCAGCTCGGGGTCGAGCACCTGGTCGAGCGCCGCGATCACCTGTTCGCGCGTGACCCCGCTCACATGAACATCCTCGCGTAGGGCTCGGCCTGGGCGAGCGTGACGCCCCAGCGGTCGTGGCCGGGGTAGATGACGGTGTCGCCGGGGAGCTCCTCGAAGATGCGCGCGAGCGAGCGCACCATGTCGTCGTGATTGCTGCCGGGGAAGTCGGTGCGCCCGATGCCCATGGCGAAGATGAGGTCGCCCACCATGGCCTGCCCCGAGGCGGCGTCGTAGGCCACCTGGCACCCGGGGGAGTGCCCGGGGGTGGCCATGATCTGCAGGGTGAGGTCGCCGCACGTGATGGTGTCGCCATCCTCGAGGATCGCCGCGGGCGTCACTCCCGGGGTGGGCGGCGGGTTGCCGAACAGCGCCGGATTGAAGGGCGCCGGGGCGGCCAGCCAACCCTCATCGCCGCGTCCGATCCACACGGGGATGCCCTGCTCGTCCCACACGTGGTTCTCCACCACGTGGTCCCAGTGTCCATGGGTGTCGAGCACCGCCACCGGCTGCACGCCGAGCGCGGCCAGGGTCTCGGCCACCCAGCGGCTGCTCCCCGCCGCGGGATCGACGATGAGGGCGCTGCCGCCCTCGCGGTCGGCCACCACGTAGGTGTTGGTGGCCACGGGTCCGAAGGTGCCTCCGCGAACGATCATGCGCGGGAACGTAGCGCCCCGGGCTGGCTACATTGCCCCCATGCGGATCGCCGTGGGATCGGACATGCGCCAGCCCGTCACCGACGCGGTCATCGCGTGGCTTCGCGAGCAGGGCCACGACGTCGACCTCGTGGGCCCGCTGGTGGAGGGCGACGACACCGAGTGGGCCGAGGCCAGCGCGGCTACCGCCCGGGCGGTGACCGAAGGCGACGCCGACACCGCCGTGCTCTTCTGCTGGAGCGGCACCGGAGCGTGCATCGCGGCCAACAAGGTGACCGGCGCCCGCGCCGCCCTGTGCGGCGACGCCGAGACCGCCCGCCTCGCCCGCAAGTACAACCACGCCAACGTGCTGGTGATGAGCATGCGCGCCACCTCGCCGGCCATCGCCATCGAGACCACTCAGGCATTCCTCGACGCCCCGTGGGGCGAGGACGACTTCGACATCCGCAACGTCCGGGCGGTCGACGCGCTCGACTAGCGCCGCCGCCTCCCGGCGCTCAGTCGGCGGGAAGCAGCACCCAGAGTTCCGGACGGCCTGCGTTGCAGTGCACGGCGCGACCCAGCAGGCCGAGCATGCACCACGACATCGGCAGCGCCATGCGCGCCACGTGCCACGGGCGCACCCCGGGACGCGGGGAATCGAGTCGCGCGATGCGGCGGTCGGCCGAGGGGATGGGGTGGAAGATCGTCTCCACCACGTCGGGTCGCTCCGGCTCGTCGTCCTGCAGGCCATCGAGGGTGCGGATCACCCTCGCCACGCGGTCGCCGGGGTACTGCTCGGCGGCTGCGGCGTCGGCCGCCATCACGCCCGGGCGGCTCACCGACGGCAGCACCAGCAGCCCGAGGAACGACCACAACGTGAACCAGGCACCGACGGCGGCAACCTGTCCCATGGACTGCACGCCCCCGCCGGGGAGGGCGATGGCGATGGCCACGCCACCGACGGTCCAGGCGGCTGCCAGCAGAAGTCCGATCCAGTAGGGGGCACCCGCCACGGCGCGGCGGCGCGCGGCCTCCACCTCGAGATCCGGGCCGAGCGCCTGCGTCCACGCCGACGGCATGATCACCCGTCCGCCGAGGCCGGCGACGCCACCGGTGAAGCCGGGGTCGGCGGTATCCACCAGCACCACGCCGGCATCACCCGTATCCCTGCGCGACGGGCCGAGATCGGCGACCATGCGGGCGATCGGCACCCTGGCGACGCCGATGAGCAGCGCGATGCCCGCCACCACGGCGATCGCCGCCCCCGCGCCTCCCGCGCGCCCCGCCGCGATGACGGCCAGCACGAACAGGGCCATGGCGATTGCCTGCACCAGCACCCCGCGGGCCCAGCCCAGCACGTAGGCGTCGCGGTCCGGGCACGCGCGCCCGAAGCGGCGGGGCAGGATGTATCCCCCCAGCGCGTCGAACGGCAGGCTCACCAGCACGTACACCCCGAGCACCGCCGCGAGGGCCGCCGCCTGGTCGCTGAATGTGGCGTCCGGGCCGGGCAGGGCGGCGGGTCCGCCTGCCGCGAGGAAGGCCACGGCGGCCACCACCCAGATGCCCACTCCCGTGATTCCCACCAGAAGCCGTGCGCGTGCGTAGGTCACGCTCCGAACGTATCACCGGCATCGCGGCCGCCCGGGGGGATCGGCAGCCCTCCCGGCGGGGCGGGTCAGGTGGCGGCGGCCCCGCTGTCCGACGCGCTGCGGGCGGCCTTCTCGCGCGCGGCCTCCACGCCGGCCACGCGCTGCTCGTGCAGGTGCGTGGCCTTCGCCCGCGCGACATCGCCGGAGGCCCTGAGGCCCTCGAGCGAACCCTGCATCTCGGGCATCACGAAGCGCGCGAGCAGTTCATATGACCGCCGCGTGGCCTCGGGCCCGGCCCACTCATGCCCCCAGCAGAGGAAGGTGCCGAAGCCCCCGGTGCGCTCCTCGAGGCCGCGGATGAAGGCCAGCAGGTCGTCGGGCGTGCCGATCACCCATGACCCCGCCTCGATCATCTGGTCCACCGCGAGATCCTTGGGACCCGGCACGGGCGCCGGGCGTCCGGTGAGCGCCTGCACGTACTCGAACATCCACTCGCCGCCCCCGGAGCGGACCTCTTCGATCGCCTGCTCGCGGGTCTCGGCCAGGTGCACCGGCACCACGATGCGCCAGTCGTCGCGCGCGGCCGTGCGCCCGGCGCGATCGGCTGCCTCCTCGGTGATGGCCCACTGCGCGGCCAGGTCGCTCGCCCCGAAGAAGAGCGACAGCGGCGCCGCGCCCACGCGCCCCGCCAGCGCCATGCCGAATGGCGACTCCAGGCTGGGGATGCCCAGCGGGGGGTGCGGGCGCTGGTAGGGACGCAGCTGCAGCACGGCGTCGTGGAGGTCCCATCCCGGGCCGGATGCCGTGATGGGCTCGGTGCTGGTGAGCAGGTGAAGGATCACCTCGAGTGACTGCTCCATGCGGTCGCGTATCTCGGCGGCGGGGATGCCGAGCATGGCGGCGTCCGAGAGGTGCCCACCCGGGCCCACGCCCAGGTTCACGCGCCCGCGCGTGAGGTGGTCGAGCAGCACGATGCGGTCGGCCACCATGAGCGGGTGGTGGTAGGTGAGGCTCACGGCGCCCGTGCCCAGGCGTATGTGTCGCGTGCGCTCGGCGGCCACCGCGAGGAAGATCTCCGGCGCCGCGATGTACTCCCACCCCGTGGTGTGGTGCTCGCCCACCCAGACCTCGTCGAA
Source organism: Actinomycetota bacterium (assembly GCA_005788075.1). GTDB lineage: Bacteria > Actinomycetota > Thermoleophilia > Miltoncostaeales > Miltoncostaeaceae > SYFI01. The sequence goes on along the minus strand of SXZC01000154.1, from coordinate 9,240 downwards.
GCCCAGGCGGTCCATGAGCACGATCAGGTCGAGGTCGCGCTCCAGTGCGAGCGTGGGGTTCTCGCGCGGGTCATGGAACGGCGCGAGGAAGGCACCGAAGCGCATCGGTCAGCCGCCGAGCAGCCCTGCGATGGAGTCGAGGTCCACCTCACGGGCGCCGCTCGGCGCCGTGATCTCGACGGGCGCGTTGAAGTCGGAGATGCTCGCGCTGATCTGCAGGTCGATGGACTTCACGGCCTCGGCGGCCTCCAGGGGGTCCTTCGAGACGACGTCGGCGGCGGCCTTGTGGATGAGCAGGTCCTCCTGGCCCACCCATACGTCCACCACGCCGGTCTCGAGGTCGCCCTCCTCGCCGGCTGCGCCGGGCTTCACCGCGCCCTCCGCGCCGAGCCCGCTCGCGAGCCCGCCGATGTCCTCGGCGAGCGCCGTCTCGTCGACGTCGCCCCGGATGTGCACCACCTGCACGCCATTGACATCCTCGGTGCCCACGATCGTCGGGTTGGTGATCCAGCCCGCGATGGCCGGAGCGAGCTGGGTGGCGTCGAGCGACTCCACGGTGTTGACGTCGATGTCAAGCTTGATGGCCTGCCCCAGCACGGTGAGGTACAGGGAGTCGCCGACCTTGGTGACGTTGGCCTGGATCGGCCCCGGCCCGAGGTTGGCCGTGAGGTCGAGGGTGAAGTCACCCGGGTCCTTCGCGCCGCCCTCGCCGTTGATGTCCAGCGGGTTGGCGAGCAGGGTGCCGACCGCGCCGTCGGCGTCGATGTCGACATCCGCCTTCAGGTCCACCCCGAAGCGGTACGAGGTGAGGGCCTCGGTGCGCTTCGCGCTCTCGGTGAGCAACTGCTCGGCGCTCATCCCCTGGGTCATGTCGGTGCCGCCGCCTCCGCAGCCCGCGAGCAACGCAGCGCCGGCGACGAGGGCGGTCAGGGCCATGAGGGGACGTGCCATGCCGTCGGTATACCATGCCGCGCGTGCCAGCGACCCTCGAGCTCATTCCCCTCGGCACCGGCGCGGCTTTCGGCCTGCCGGATCAGGCACAGGCGGGATACCTGGTGCGCGCCGGTGGAACCTCGGTGATGCTCGACATGGGCTCGGGCACGTTCAACCGCCTGCTGGCCCTCGTCGACCCCGTCGAACTCGACGCGGTGGTCATCACCCACCTGCACCCCGACCACCTGTCCGACCTGCTTGCGGCGCGGGTGTACATGGCGCACGGGCCCGGCATCGGCCACCCGCTGCACGTGCACGCGCCCCCGGGCCTGATGGACCGCCTCGAGGGAATCGCCGGCGGCGAGACCTGGGCGGGCATCACGGCATTCGACCTGCCGGCGGGATCGGGCACGCTCGAGATCGGCGAGCTGGTGATCAACCATGCCGAGGTGCCGCACCTGCCACCCACCCACGCGCTTCGCGTGGAGCATGGCGGCAAGTCGATCACCTACGGCGCTGACTGCCGGGTGAACGACGACCTGCCGGCCCTTGCCGAGGGCACGGACATCCTCGTGGTGGAGTCGACCTTCGGCACCCAGGACGTGCCGGCGGACGCCATGCACCTGAACGCCCGCGAGGCGGGGGAGATCGCCCGGGCCGCAGGCGCCAAGCGCCTGCTGCTCGTGCACGGGGAGTCCGGCACCGACCGCGAGGGATCGGTGGAGATCGCCCGCGAGGCCTTCGGGGGCCCGGTGGAGTGGGCACGCGAGCGGCACGTGTACGCCGCGTGAGCCCGGATCCCGAAAGGCGCCCGCCCCGTCGGTTCGCCGGCCGGTCGGTATCCATCGCCATCATCCTGAGCCTGATCATCCCCGGGCTCGGCCACCTCTACATCGGCCGCTACGGGCGGGCACTCATCTGGTTCATCGGTGGCCTGGTCATCGGCATCATCCTTGACCAGCAGGGCAGCCTCACGCCGGGAACGCTCATCGTGCTCGGCGTGCTGGGCGCACTGGCGGCGATTGACTGCCTCGTGATGCTGCGTTTCTTCCAGCAGGACAAGCGGCAGTGAACACCGGGGAATTCCTCGCGGTGCTCGACGCCCTCGCCCCCGCGCGGCTTGCCGAGGAATGGGACAACGTGGGGCTCATGGTGGGCCGGCGCGACCGGCCCGTCACCCGCGTGATCGTGGCGCTCGACCTGCGCGCGGCGGTGCTCGACGAGGCGGTCGCGGAGGGCGCCGACCTCGTGCTCGTGCATCACCCGCCGATCTTCCCGGCCATGTCGGCGGTCACCGATGCGCGCACGGCGGGCGCGCTGGTGCTGCGCGCGGCCGAGGAGGGCATCGGCGTGGTGGCCGCGCACACCAACCTCGACTCCGCCGCCGGCGGGCTGAACGACCTCATGGCGCACGCGCTGGGCATGCGCGAGCTGTCGGCGTTGGCGCCCTCGCCGGCCGACCCCCTGCTCGGCATCGGTCGGGTGGGGTTCATCGATCCCACGCCCCTGGCGGTCCTGGCCCGCCGCGCCATGGACGCCCTGGGCACCCGCGGCGCGAATGCCGGGCTGGCCGGTGACCCGGACGGACTGGTGTCGTGCGTGGCCATCTGCACGGGCTCGGGCGGGTCGCTGGTGGAGGCCGCCCGCCAGGCCGGGGCCGACGCCTACGTGACCGGCGACCTCAAGTACCACGACCACGACGCCGCCGAGGGCATGGGGCTCGTGACCATGGCGCACGGGGCCATGGAGCAGCACCTCATGCGCGAATGGACGCCCCGCCTGGCCGATGCCGTCGCGGCGGCGGGCGTGACGGTCGCGTTTACTTCGGTCGATACCGACCCCTGGTGCGCGGCCTGATCACCACGGCCGTGCCGCGTGCATCCCCCTGGAGCCGACATGACCCGCCTGACAGTCCCCCGCCGCTCCCTCGCCACGGCTGCGCTCGCCGTGGCCCTGCCGCTCCTCGCGTGGGGGTGCGGTTCGTCGAGCGAGAGCACCACGGAAACCACGCGGGCGGCCTCCACCAGCTGCCCCAGTTCCGTCTACCGGTGCGTGCTCGTGGCGTTCACGAACGACCTCCAAGAGGCGGTGACGGTGCGCGCCGATGGCAAGGAGCTCGGCATGACGACCCTCGAGCTCGCCCCGGGGGCGTCGGGCGTGATCCGCGGCTGGAGCAGCGGGGCGCTCGCCAAGTTCGACATCGAGGGCTCCCTGAACCGCGTGAACGAGCCCACCGCCCAGGCGTACTTCCAGCTGATGAATCCGAGCGTCGGGCGCCCGTGCATGGGGGTGGCCGTCAAGCTCACGCACACGATGTGCCCAGGGGCGTCGCAGCCCGGCTCGAGCTCACATACCGTGATGACGTCCGATGTCGGCTGGGCGAAGGTGAACTACCAGCGTGAGCCCGACACGACCAACTTCGTCCAGTTCGTGGCACGCATCCTCCCGACGACCTGACCCCTCGGGGCGCGCCCCGCCCCCAACGGCTGCTAGTCTCCGCGCCGCTTCGCGGATGTAGCTCAGTTGGCTAGAGCGTCTGCTTGCCATGCAGAAGGTCGAGGGTTCGAGTCCCTTCATCCGCTCCTCGCCGAGGCCCCGTCATCACGGGGCCTCGCTGCGTCTGGCCTCTGGTTCCGCCGCATCCACAACGCGATGCCAAGTGCAGCTGCCAGGGCGAACGCCACCGTGCCGGCGCTGAGGCCGCCGATGACGTCGGTGAACCAGTGGGGACGCAGGTACACCCGCGTGATCGGTATGAGCAGCGTGATCACCGCCCCCAGCACCACCGGCCACCGCCTGCCGCGCAGCGCCGGGATCACCAGCGTGGCCACGATGCCGAGCACCAGCCACATCACCCCGTAGGTGGAGTGGCCCGAGGGGAACGACGTGCCGCTGCCAGGGGCCACGGCATCGAGCGGCCGCGCACGCTCCACCACCAACTTGCCGACCCGCACGATTCCGATGGCCAGCAGCATGCCCCCGCCCACCGCGATGGCGTGCGGCCACTTGCGGAACGCCAGCAGCGCGACCGTCACCACGCCGGCGGTGATCCACGCCACCAGCGAATCGCCCATGTGGGTGATGCCGCGGCCGACGGTGATGACGCCGTCGTTGGCCAGGTCGGCCGCGCGGTCATGCACCCAGTGGTCGATGCCCAGGGGCTGGGATCCCCCGGCGAGGATGATGGCCGCGAGGCCCAGCAGCACCGCCCCGGCCGCCGCGGCGGCGATGAGCAGCAGGCGAACTGCGCGCACGGCAGAGGGGTCCTTCATGTCGCGAGCGTACCCCCGCGCTCTGGCGACGGCGCTCCCGGTGCCCTAGCCCGAGTGCCGGCCTGACGTGCGGGCGGTTACCAGCACCTGCCGTTGGTCGACCACTTCGCCATGAACCACGTGCACCTGGACGTTGTGTAGAAGGTCACGGCTCTCGGACCGATGCCGTACCAACCCGTTGAGTAGTAGTAGAAGCACCTTGGCCAGTCGATTCGCGCGACATTGCCGGCCCGACCGAGGCCCCAGTTCCCCGACTGGAAGAAGTACCTCCCGAGGTCCACCTCTCCGACGCTGTTATAGGCAAAGCCCCTGCCATCGACGAAATTCCGGAATCCATTCCTGCAAACAAGTTGCGTGGGGGCGTGGCGGAAGTATGTTGAAAAGTTCGGGATGTTCTCCCAGCAGTTGCGCAGTCGGCTGGAGTTGACGCCGCGACAGGTGCCACCGTTCGGCATCCACCTCTGAGTCTGGTTCTCCGCCCTGCGTGCCGATGGCGTGGTGGTGGTCCCGGGCGCAGCGGGAGCGGGCGTGGCCTTGGGCTGGGTGATGGTCCGTGGCATGTCCACGAACATCTCCACGTTCGTCATTTCCGTCGGCTCGAGTTCGGGAGCAGGCTGCCCGGGCGGGGTGGTCTCATCCACCCGGTCGACCTTCGCCTCGAGCTGGTCCCATTCCGCGGGGCTGGTGATGACCTGCGCATCGAACCTCAGGGTCCTTCCCTGCTGCGATCCGTCGCGCAGGCGCACCACCACTTCCTCGCCGCCACCACTGCCGTCGGCGGCGCGCAACACCGCGCGCGGCGGGTTGGCCGTGAACTGGCCGGTCCTGTCGCCGTAGCCGATCCAGTAGGCCATGAAGAACTTGGTCGGCAACGACGCGGTGTCCCCGGCCCTGGTGAGCTCGAAGACCCCCACCGTGGAGGGCACCCCGCGCAGCACCAGCGTGTACTCGCCCGGTGCGCCTGCGACCGGCGTGAAGGTGGCCGAGGTGGCGCTCGCTTCCATCAGGAAGTCCGCCTGGGGATCGCTGGGGTGCGCGTTCCCGCCCGCTGCCCCGATGAGCAGCCCTGCGGCCACGGTGAGCGAGGCGAGGAGCCCCGCGATGCGCGGCACCGGCGGCAGCATGCTCACCAGCATCTTCCGTTGGTCGACCACTTCGCCATGAACCAGGTACACCGGGACGTGGTGTAGAAGGTCACGGCTCCCGGGCCGACGCCGTACCACCCCTCGGAGTAGTAACCGAAGCACCTTGAGCGGTCGAACCTCCCTTGGGTGTCTATGGGGTCGGCCCGATCCAGACCGTAATCCCCCGCCCGGAAGAAGTAGTTCCCGAGATCCACCACCCCCACTCGGTCGTAGGCAAGACCACTGCCGTTGACGAAATTCCGGAACATGCTTCCGACTCGAACGCGACAGAAATTCGGGATGTTCCCCCAGCAGTTGCGCAGCCGGCTGGAGCGGACGCCGTTGCAGGTGCCGCCGTTCGGCATCCACTGCTGCGGACTGGTGTGCGACTCGCAGGGCGCATTACCAGTTGACCAGCCCCTGTCATCGAACTGTCTGCACCAATCGCGCCATTCGTTTTGGTTCTCCGCCTTGCGCGCCGAGGGCGTGGTGGTGGTCCCGGGCGCAGCGGGAGCGGGCGTGGCCTTGGGCTGGGTGATGGTCCGTGGCATGTCCACGAACATCTCCACGTTCGTCATCTCCGCCGGCTCGAGATCGGGAGCAGGCTGCCCGGGCGGGGTGGTCTCATCCACGCGGTCGACCTTCGCCTCGAGCTGGTCCCACACCGCGGGGTTGGTGATGACCTCCGCATCGAAACTCAGGGTCGTGCCCTTCTGCGATCCGTCGCGCAGGCGCACCACCACTTCCTCGCCGCCGCCACTGCCGTCGGCGGTGCGCAACACCGCGCGCGGCGGGTTGGCCGTGAACTGGCCGGTCCTGTCGCCGTAGCCGGTCCAGTAGGCCATGAAGAACTTGGTCGGCAGCGACGCCGAGACCTCGGCCTTGGTGAGCTCGAACACCCCCACGGTGGAGGGGACGCCACGCAGCACCAGCGTGTACTCGCCCGGTGCGCCTGCGACCGGCGTGAAGGTGGCCGAGGTGGCGCTTGCCTCCATCAGGAAGTCGACCGGCGGGTCGCTGGGCTTGGCCTGGGCGCTGGCTGCTCCGACGAGCAGCCCTGCGGCCACGGTGAGCGAGGCGAGGAGCCCCGCGATGCGCGAGCGGAGCCTGGGAGCGTGACTACGGGGAGGGTTCACGCTGCAGAGCGTAGCGGTTCCACGGAGGCCCACGTATCTGCCGGCACGGGCGACACCGGCGTTGTCTGGCGACTGGCGGCGTCGTGCCCTACCCTGAGGCCCCCACGGCGACCTGGCGAAGTGGGAACGCATCGGTCTGCAAAACCGACATGAACCGGTTCGATTCCGGTGGTCGCCTCTCTACTTAACCGTCACCGTCGTGCTGGCCTTGCCCGCCGACTTGGGCGTGACCAGCGCCACGGTGGCCGTGCCCTTGGGGAACGACTTGGGCACGGTGCCGGAGATCGTGCGCGTGGTGCCCGGGCGCACATTGCCCTTCCACAGCTGCACGGTGGTGCCCTTGCGCGAGATGGTGATGCGCGACTGCCCCGCGGCCGACTGCCCGGCCTCGAAGATGACCTGCAGCTTCTTGCCGCGCGTGGCCGAGCTGTTGCGGTAGCCGTTGATCATGCTGGCCTTGGGTGCGGGGATGGGCGCGCCGCCGCGCATCGCGAGCTCACCGACGTTGCCCCCGACGCCATCGGTGAACCAGAGGTTCTTGTCGGGGCCGACGATGAGGCCGGACAGCTGCGCGTTGCCAGGCTTGGTCACCACGGTGTAGGCCGTCACGATTCCGCCGGGGGTCACGCGCAGGATGGTGTTGCCCGAGGTGGTCCAGCCGTTGCCGTCGGATGCCGAGATGATCTCGCATTCCATGAGGCAGCTGTAGTTGGGCAGCGGCGCCACGGTGCCCATCGACCCTGTGGTCTGGCTCGCCACCATCGCCGCAACCGAGGCATCGCCGATGGGATCGGCGGCGACCACGGTGGCCCAGATCACGTTGGTGGGGCTCACCCCGAGGGCCGTGGCCATGGTGCTCCAGCCCGGCTTCGCCCCGGCGGGCATGGGGAGCGGGAATACGCTCACCGACCCCGAGGTGGTCATGCGGCCGAGCGCACCCGCCCCCGACTGGCTGGCGGGGAACCACACGGCGCCGTCCGGACCGATCGTGGGTGCGCCCTGCGCGGTGACGCCCGCCGGCAGCGGGAACGAACGGATCGTGCCGGTGACGGTGGAGTTGAGGATCGCCGAGCCGCCGACGATCCAGATGTCGTTGTTCGCCCCCGGGGTGATGCCCGTGGCCGCCGTGCCCGCGGGCAGCGCATATGCGGAATACGTGCCGCTGGTGGTGACGGCGCCGAGGATGGTCGTTGCGATCGGCCCCTCGCCCTGGGTGAACCACAGGCGCCCGTCAGGGCCGCTCACCAGGGAGGCCGGGTCCTGATAGGGGAGGGGGAAGAGGGTGATCGGCATGGCATAGGAGGCCACTACCTGGTTGCTGCCCGTGGCCATCGCGCGCAGGCCGCCACCCGGCGACGTGAGGTTGGCGTACGAGTACCAGACGTTGCCGTCCGCGCCTGTGGCCATGGTGCCCATCGCCTGACCGGGGCCGGGCGGGTACTCCACGGTGGACCCGTAGGCCAGGTTGGCGGCGGCACTCGCCGTGGTGGCGATGCCAAGGGCGGTGACGGCGGCGCCTGCGGCGATGAGGGCTCGGGTGCGCATTGGGAACTCCTGTGGGCGGGGTGCGTTGCCGGAAGGCTATCCGGGCAAACGGGGCTGGCGGGCCGCGTCGTCGGCTCCTGCCAGCAGCCAGCAGGCCACCGTGGCTGCCGCAGCCACGTTCAGGCTGTCCACGCCCTCTGCCATCGGGATTGTCACGGCCTCGTCGGCGGCCGCGATGGTGGCCGGGGTGAGACCGGGCCCCTCGGCGCCCAGCAGCAGCGCCACGCGGGCGTCGCCCACGCGGTCGATCGCCTCGGGCATGGGCACGGCGGCGGCATCCGGGGTGAGGGCCAGCACGGCGAAGCCGGCAACACGCAGGTCGGCCATGGGGTCGGCCGTGATGGCCCAGGGATGCACCAGCGCGGCGCCCATGCTGGTGCGAAGCGCCCGGCGGCCGAAGGGGTCGGCGGAGCCGGGGCCGATGAGCGTGGCGTCCACGCCCAGCGCAGTGGCGCTGCGGATGATGGTGCCGACGTTCGACGGGTTCATCACGCCCTCCAGCACCAGCACGCGCCGGGCCTGCGGCAGCACGTCGGCCGCCACGGGATCTGGCGGCCGGTCGAAGGCGCCCAGCATCTCGCGCATTGCCCCGAAGCCGGTGAGGCGCTGGATCTCCTCCGGGTCGAGCCTGAGGGTGGGCACGGCGGGGGAGGGCAGCGCGCCGTTGTAGGCCGTGCTCACCAGCAGGGCCCGCATGTGATGTCCGGCGTCAATGCACCGCTGTACCACCCGCGCGCCCTCGCCGAGCAGCAGCCCCCCCTGGCCGTCGGGCGGCGGCCGGCGCACGCGGCGCTCCTCGCCGCGCAGGCCCGCGAACATCGTCCTGAGGGCGTCGTCGTCCACATCGGCACCTTATGGCGGTAAGGTCATGTCATGTCGGCGCACGCCATGACGCCCGAGCAGGCCGCGCCCAACCTGCGCAAGTGGAACATCGCGCTGGCGATCCTGCACGCGGCCCAGGGCGTGGCGATCCTGCTGCTGTCCAATGGGTTCACGCTCGGCGTGACCATCCCGTACATGACCGGACCGCCCGGCAGCCCGGTGCTGGGCACCGAGCCGGTGTGGCAGGTGCCGCTGGCCACCTTCATCGCCATCTTCCTGTTCCTGGCGGCGGCCGACCACCTCATCTGCGCCCTGCCCGGCGCGGAGCGCTGGTACATCGCCAACCTCGGGCGCGGCACCAACCCGCTGCGCTGGTGGGAGTACTCGGTGAGCGCGTCACTGATGATC
>SXZC01000153.1 GCA_005788075.1 Actinomycetota bacterium | reverse complement strand
CTCGGCACCGAGTGCACCACCTCGCCGGCTGCGCGGGCGATGAGCGAGCCCTCCTCGAGGTCGACGAGGTGGTCGTTGCCGTCGAAGCTCCCCGTGGTGCGCCGATGGTCGGTGGTGCCGAGCGATTCGGGGAGGTGCTGGATGAGGCTGCCGCCGAATGCCACGTTCATCACCTGCATGCCCCGGCAGATCCCGAGGAAGGGCATGTCGCGCGCGATGGCCTCGCGCACGAGGCCGAACTCCCAGGCGTCGCGCTCGGGGTCGGGCGCCTCGGCCTCGGAATGCGCATCCTCGCCGTAGAGCGACGACTCCAGGTCGTTGCCACCGGTGAGCATGAGGCCGTCGATGCGGTCGAGCACCGCCCCCGGCGTGCATGACTGCGGCGGAACCACCACGGCGATGCCACCAGCGGCCTGCACCTGGCGCACGTAGTCGGCGGCCACCACGGCGGCCGGCTGGTCCCATGGACCCCACTGCGCGCGCAGCACGGCGCACGCGATGCCGATGACCGGCGGGGCCGTCACCTAGATGTGGAACATCGGCGCGTCGGCGCTGCGCGCCTCGCGCTCGGCAACGTCCTTCACCGTGACCTCGCGAAAGGCGTCCGAGAGCCGCCCGGCGCCCTGGGCCCAGATCATCGCCACAGGGCACCCCTGCGGGTCGTCCGTGCCTCCGATGGGCCCGTCCACGGCCTCCACCACCTCGAGGACGGTCACCTCGCCCGGGTCGCGCCTCAGGGTGTATCCGCCCTTCACCCCGCGCTGGCTCTGCAGCAGGCCGGCGCGGCGCAGGGACGCGAATACCTGCTCCACCTGGTGCGCGGGAATGCCCCGGCACTCCGCCACCTCGAGGATCGGCACGGGGCCACTGCCGCCGCGCGACGCGAGCTCGGCCAGGGCCAGCACGGCCACCCGGCTGCGGTCGCTCACGTTGATCACTGAAAACCCCCGAAAGTCAGACGACTTTTGGGAGTTTAGCGCGTCAGTCGGACTCCAGCGACGCCACGGTGAGCAGGAGGCCGTTCTCGACGCCCGTCCGGCGGAACTCCGGGCGGCCCGAGCCGGGGTCCTCCTTGCTGCGCTTGTAGAAGACCAGCTGGATGAGGTCGAACCAGCCGTCGAGGTCGGAGGGAAGGAAGATGTAGCGCGTGGTGGCGGTGTCGATGTACAGCCGCGGGCGCTTGGCGCCCCGTGGCACCTCGCCCGGGGACAGCGGCCAGCGCTCCACCGCGCGGATGTCATCGAGCAGGATCTCACGCCGCTTCGCGCCCAGCACGTGGTCGAGCGGCGTGGGGATGAACAGCACGCGCTCGTTGGTGAGGTGCAACTGGCCGTGGCGCCCGAGCCAGCCATTGTTCAAGTCGGTGTTCGTCTTCTTGAGCACCGGCTCGTCGAGAGCGAGCTTGGGGGCGTGTCCGTTGCGGGGGAGCTTGGTGGAAGGAGCGTCGTTCGCCATGGCAGGACGGTAGCACCGCCCCCGGGCGCTACTCGGACGCGAAGAGCTCCATGAGCGCGGAATCCTGGCCGGGCTCCGCGATGGCCACCACCTGGTCGCCCGCGCCGAGCACGGTGTCGGGCGCCGCCACCCGGCCCACGCGGTTTCTCAGCACGCTGATCACCAGCGTGCCCGGGGGCATCGGCAGGTCGGCCACCGTGGCCCCCTCGGCCCGGCTGCCCTCCACCACCTGGATCTCGATGATCTCGAGGTTCTCGCGGCGCAGCGAGAACAGGTGCACGAGCGAATGCTGCGGCACCTCGTGCTCGATCAGCGACAGGATCGACTCGGTGGCGCACACCGTGGGCGCCACGCCCAGCAGGTCGAAGTGCTCCTGGTTGCGCGGGTCGTTCACGCGCGCCACGACGTTCTCGACGCCGAAGTGGTCGCGCGCCACCTGGCCGATGATGATGTTGTCCTCGTCGTCACCGGTGACCGCGATGCAGACGTCGGCGCGGGCCATGCCCGCCGCCTCGAGCACGAAGATCTCCGTGCCGTCGCCGTAGCGCGCCATGTGCTCGAACTCCGACTCCAGCGTGGCGAAGCGCTGCGGCCGTGCCTCGACGATCGACACCTCGTGGCCCATGCGCAACAGCGCCCGACCCACGTTGGCGCCCACCTTGCCCCCGCCGACGATCACCGCGTACATCAGGCATCTCCCCCGTCGCCCGCGAACGACCTGAGGGCCTGCGACATGCGGTCGATTGCCGTGCGCGTGGGACACACCGTCACGAGGCCCTTGTCCTCGTAGAACTTCGCGCGAGCGGGATCGAGCACGCGCACGATGACGCAGTCCACCAGGTAGCGGTCGCGTGCGATCTGGGCGATCACCAGGTTGGTGTTGTCGCCGTTGGTCGCGGCCACGAAGGCGTCTGCCCGCTCGATGCCGGCGGCCTCGAGCACGGTGGTCTCCAGCGCCACGCCCTGCACGAACTCCCCGGGGAAGTCGCTGCCGAGGCGCTGCAGCGCCTCCGCGTTCTGGTCGATCACGTTGACGTCGTGACCATCCTCAACGAGGCCACGCGCCACCTGGGCGCCAACCCGGCCACAACCCACCACCACGACGAACACCCGCACTCCCCCCTCGAGGTCGCCGGAACCCTAGCCCGACCGCTGGCGCCACCACAGCCAGAGGCGCCCGCCGCCGGCGATGACCAGCGCGAGCCCGAGCACCCACGCAACGGCACCGGCACCCGTGACGGCGCACCGGACCAGCTGCACCACGCCCAGGGCGAGGATCACCCCCGATAGGGCGACCGTTGCGATTGCGCGCGGATCCATGGCCCCGCGGGATGCGGGGGCCCGGTTGCCCGGGCCCCCGATCCGGCGTTCCTAGACCAGGAAGGGGATGAGCAGGAGCGCCACGATGTTGGCGAT
>SXZC01000152.1 GCA_005788075.1 Actinomycetota bacterium | reverse complement strand
ACGCGCGAGGCGATCGCGAAGGGCCTCTCGGTGCGGTACGACCTGCGTGCCTGCCGCCGCCTCGTCGCGGCGCCGTGCCCGCCCGGGCCGCCCAGCGTGCTGTCGTCCGTGCGCTCCCTGCCGGGATCCCTGGGCGAGGTCGCGGTGATCAACGTGGGCTACAACGACTGGGCCGCCACCTATGACGTGGGGCGCGTGCTGCGCGCGCTCCGCGCACGCGGTGTGCAGCGCGTGGTGTGGATCACCCTGCGCGAGACGCAATCGAGTTATCGGCAGATCAACCAGCGCATCAGGTCGGCCGCGCGGCGCGGCGGCGTGCGGGGCCTGGGCATCCAGGTGGCCGACTGGGGCCGCGCCAGCCGCGGACGCAACTGGTTCGGCGCCGACCAGGTGCACCTCACCAGCGCCGGGGGATGGGGCCTCGCGGCGTTCACCCGCCGCGAGATCCGCGAGGCGGTGGCGTGGCTGCGCGAGCGGAACGACGACCGATGATGCCCCGTGCGCGCGCGACCCGGGCCGCCGTTGCGGGCACCGCCGTGGTCGTCCTCCTCGGACTGGCTGCCGTGGCGGCATCCCCGCTCATGGCGTCGGGGGATACCGGCGCCGCACGCGCGCCGGGTTCGGCGGACGCCGGCCAGGGCACCGTCACCCGCGATGGCCGGGCGATGACCTGGCGCCTCTCGTACCGACTGCCCGACCCGGTGATCCCTCCGGCCGGGACGGGCACCACCGCCACCACCCCGGCCCCGCCCGCGGCGCCGGGCGCCCCCGGTGCCGCCCCTGCGCCGACCGGTGCCGTTCCGGCAACGGTGCCGATGCGATGGGTGGCATACGGCGGATCACGCAACGCGCGCACCCTGCGCCGGGTTGCTGCCGGGAAGGCCGACCTGGTCCCGCGCGACGGCGTCGTCACCTTCCGCCGCCGTGTTGCGCTGCCGGTGGCGGGCGCCATGAGCGGCGGCTTCTGCGCCGAGTTCGACCTCACGGCGCTCGGCATCGCCGAGCCGGCCGTGAGGTGCCCCACCGGCGCCACGGCCACGCGTGCCCAGCTGCCCGCCCGCGTGCCGGAGGTCACAGTGATCGCCGACTCCGTGGGCACCGGGCTCGATTACATCCCGGCCGGGCGCGCCAAGGCCACCGGCGCGTGGTCGGCGGTGTTCGACCTCAAGGTGTGCCGCCGCCTGGTGGCGCCGCCCTGCCCGCCCAACCCGCCGAGCGCTCTCTCGGTGATCCGCTCGCTGCCGTCACCCGGGGACATCGTGCTCATCCACGTGGGGTACAACGATGCGGGCGCCACCTACGACATCGCGCGCGTGATGACCGCCCTCAAGGCGCGCGGGGTGCGGCGCGCGGTGTGGCTCAACCTGCAGGCCATCGCGCCATTCGCGTCGGGGGTGAACGCCGCCGTGCGCACGGCGGCCGGGCGCTACGACTGGCTGCAGGTGGCCGACTGGGCATCGCACAGCGCGGGCCGCGGGTGGTTCGTGGCTGATCGCGACCACCTCACGCCATCAGGCGCGGAGGCCCTCGCGGCGTTCTACCGTGCCGAGATCGCCCGGGCGATCCGGGCGCTCGACGCTCAGGCGGGCTCGCCCGCCAGGTAGGCGGCCAGGCGGCGGAAGCTGCTCTGGAATCCCAGCTCGGCGTTCTCGCCGCGGAACTCCTCGGGCACGTTGGTCTGCAGCACGGTCACCCGCGTGCGGCCGTCGCCGAGGTCGTCGAACGAGATGACGCACCGGATGTCGAGCCCCGGCTCGTGGAACGACACATACTCGGGTGCCACCACCTCGGCGAACGAACCGGTCATGGGGTACTCGTCGTCACCGACCTTCATCACCATGTTGAAGGCGCCGCCGGGCACCGGGTCGAGCTCCACCGAATCGGGCGGGATCTCCACGCCCTCGGGTGCCCAGAAGTGGGTGATCGCCGTCGGGTCGGTGTAGGCCGCGAACACCCGGTCGCGGTCGGCGTCCACCTCGCACGAGGTGGTGAAGTCGCCGCGCGGGCCGAAGCCTGGTTCCTCATCGCTCATGGCGCGGCACGCTAGCGCGTCGCGCACCGGGGGGCGCGGCGGATGCCCCTAGTCGATGACGCGCCCCACGCTCACCTCGGTCACGCGGTTCGTGCGACCGAAGCGCATGGTGGTGACCGTGTTGCCGGGGATCGCCTCGCCGACCATGCAGAGGCGCGGCGACTCGTCGCAGTCCGCGCCCGGGAGGGCCTTGGTCACGGCCGTGCGCGTGGAGCCCACGCCCACTCCGTTGCGCATGCGGATGCCGCGGTCGGTGATGGCGATGTTCACCACCCGACCACCGGCGCCGTCCCAGCGGCTCACGGTGATGCCGGGCCAGGCGAGGTCGATGAAGGCACCGAGCTCGGTCTGGCGCGGCACGCGCTTGTCCGGCTGGCCGAGCACCTTGAGCACCTGCCCCTCGCTCATGCCGAGGCGCACCCCGCCCGCGCCCACGCCGGGCCGGATGAGGTGGTCGGGGAGGGGGGTGGCCATCGCGCCTGCGGCGGGGGCCAGCGAGGCAGCGGCGATGAGAGCGAGTCCACGGGTCGTCATGCGCGGATCATCGCCCATGCGCCCCGACCCCGACGCGCCCGGGGTTCCGCGGGCACGCGCGCGGGGCTCAGCGGGGCAGCGCCACGAGGTCGACGGGGTCGTCGGCTGCCGGTGAGGCCGCGATGAGCCCCGGCAGGTCGGTCACCTCCCGCAGGCCGAGCGCGGGGTGCTCGGGGGCGGCCGGCAGCGCGGCGGCCCATGCCCGCTGGTGGTCCTTGGGCAGCATGAGCATGCGGTACCCCAGGGCGTCGAGCTCGCGCGCGATGTCGGCGGGGCCCTGCCCCAGGGCGTCGAGGCACACGGCGTTCACGTGGCAGATGATCGCGGGGCGGTGGCGCGCCGCCACCTGGCGCATGCCGCGCAGCGCCTGCGGCTCGCTGCCCTGCACCACGAGCTTCACCAGCGCGAGGCGGCCGTCGTCGAATGCGCCATCGTCCTGCAGGGCATCAAGGCTGGTGCAGGGCACGTCCACGGCCACCTCGCCCTCGCCGAGCGGCAGGCTCGGATCGGTCACCACGTGCGCCGCCGTGGTGGCCCACGGCACGGTGCGCA
Organism: Actinomycetota bacterium; assembly: GCA_005788075.1. GTDB lineage: Bacteria > Actinomycetota > Thermoleophilia > Miltoncostaeales > Miltoncostaeaceae > SYFI01. Next base: position 16,271 of record SXZC01000152.1, on the reverse strand, counting down.
CCTGCAGGGTGGTCGGCTCGCTCCAGAGGGCGAGCGGCAGCACGGTGGTGGCCCCCTGCCGGTTCAGCGCGGTGTTCTCCTCGCACCAGCGCCGTGGCTCATGCGCCGGCTCGAGCGCCACCACGCGGCCGGCGTCGCCGGTGAGCGCCCCCATGAGCACCGTGAAGTAGCCCGAGTTCGCCCCGGCATCCACGGCGCGGTCGCCGGGCCCGCAGAGCGCACGCACCGCGCGCGTCATGTGCGGCTCCCACACGCCTGCTGTGTCGAGAAGCGATGGCAGCAGCACGGTGTCGGCGGCCGAGGCCCGGAACCGCAGGGGCGCACGCGGGATGGGGTCATCGGCGACGAGCGTGATCTCCACCGTGCCACCCAGCCGCGCGAGGGCGGATGTCCCTGCCTCCGCGGCTTCGGGCGAGTTGCGCAGCAGCGTGAGGAACCGCGCCCAGGGCATGCCCTCGCCGATCCGCCCGGCCCAGTGGGCCACCTCGTCGTCGGTGGGGTCGCGGTTGAGGATCGCCGCATACGCGGCGCGCACGAGGCGGCGCTCGTCACGGGCGGTCACGCCGGATCGACGGGCGATCCAGTCGGCGGCAGGTGCGAGCACGCGGCGCAGCATCACGGGCACCGTACCGGCCGGGGCCGGTCAGTCCACGATCTCGAGGGGGTGGCGCACCTCGACGTCCGAGCCGAGCGCGCGCAGGTGGTTGGCGATCTGGATCGCGCAGCCCGGGTTGGCCACGGCCACCACCGGCGCTCCCGTGGCGATGATCGCCCGCGCCTTCTGCTCGCCGAGCTCGCCGGCCATGCCGGGCTCGAGCACGTTGTAGATGCCGCCCGCGCCGCAGCAGCGTCCGCCATCGCCGAGGTCCACGCACGTGGCGCCGGCGGCGCGCAGGGTGCGGCGCACCTCCGGGCCGATGCCCTGCGCGTGCAGGTGGTGGCAGGCGTCGTGCACGGCCACGCGGCCCTCCACGGGGCGACCGGGAGGGGCATCGATCTCCACGGCGTCGCGCACCTTCGCCGCCACCGCCTCGGCCCGGCGCACCCACGCCGGGTCGTCGGCGAGCAGGTGGCCGTACGTGCGCATGTGGGCGCTGCAGCCGGCGCTGTCCACCACGATCACCTCCGCCTGCTCCAGCTCGGCGATGCGCTTTCGCGCCAGCTCGCGCGCCGACGTGAGCTCGCCCGCATGCGCGGCCAGCGCGCCGCAGCACCCGCCGCCCCGGGGCACGACGGCCCGGTAGCCGCCCCGCACGAGGGCGTCGACGGTGGCCTGGTGCACCGGCCGGAAGGCGATGTCCATCACGCAGCCGGTGAGCAGCATCGCGGTGGGGCCCTCGCCGCTCGATGCCGGGAGCGGCATGCGCATGCCGCGCACCGTGACGCGCGGGGTGGCGAGCCGCAGCTTCTGCGGCAGCAGCCGGTCGATGCGCAGCGCCTGGGTGATCGCCATGCCGAGCCCCATCAGCCGCACCATGCGCCGGTGGCCCATCACGCCCGCGATCCCGGCGCGCCGCGCCACCCGGTCGTGCGCGGGGCGGGCCGCCTCGGTCTGGATGCGCGCTGCCTCGATGAGGCGGCCGTAGGGCACCGACGAGGGGCAGGCGGCCTCGCAGGCCCGACAGGCCAGGCACTCGTCGGTGAACCGGGTGAAGTCGCCCTCCACCGTGGCCTCGCCGGCCTGCACGGCGCGCATGGCGGCGATGCGCCCGCGCGGGGAGGATGTCTCGAGTCCGGTGATGCGGAAGGTCGGGCACGACGGCAGGCACAGCCCGCACTGCACGCAGGTGTTGAGGTCGTCGCGCGTGGGCGCCGGGATGCCCGGCTTCCAGCCGGTGCTCATGCGGGCACCGGCTCGGCGGCGGCGAACCTGCCGGGGCAGAGGATGCCCGCCGGGTCGAACGACGCGCGGATGCGCCGCATGATGTCGGCACCCGCGGGAACCGGGCCGAACGGGTCGGCGCGCAGCGCGTCGTCGCCGTCGATCACCTGGGCATGGCCGTCGTGCAGCATCGCGAGGTCGCGCATGGCCCGCACGTCCTCTGGCGCGGACACCGCCACGCGGCAGATGCCCGTGCCCATCCACGCCTCGAACACCCGGCCGTCGTCGGACAGGCGCCGGGCCAGCGCCGGCAGCGCGGCCGGCGGCACCCCGATCTCCACCACGCCGGGCCCCGGGCCCGACGGCTCGGTGGCATCCACCATGCCGGCCGGCGGCACCACATCATCGGGCACGCCGGTGATGCAGGCGTGCAGCGAGCCCGGACCCACGATGACGGCCGTGGGACGGTGCAGTTGGGCGAGCAGGCCCTGGGCCATGTCGATCATGTCGGCGGGCTCGCCGCGCGCGCTGAACCACTGCTCGGCCATCGGCAATGGCCACAGGCGGAGCGTGGCCTGCACGATCACCCCGAGGGTGCCGAGCGATCCGGTGAGCAGCCGCGGAAGGTCGTAGCCGGTGACCGACTTCACGGTGCGCCCGCCGCCCTTGACGATGCGCCCGTCGCCGGTGGCCACGACCACCTCGAGCAGCGAGTCGCGGATGGGGCCGAAACGGAGGCGCCGCCGCCCGCCGGCCGCGGCGGCCAGCACGCCGCCCACGGTGGCGCCGGGCTCGGATGGTGCCTGCGGCCAGCCCTGCCCGCGTTCCCCGGCGAGCCGCAGCACCTCCCCCACGGTCACGCCGCCCTCGACGGTGATGGTCATGTCATCGGGCTCGTAGTCGACCACGCGCCCGAGGCCCGCGGTGTGCAGCACGTCGTCGGGCGTGAACGGCCACCCGCGCCGCGAGTGCAGCCCGCCCCCGCGGATGTCCAGCACCCGGCCGTCGGCCGTGGCAGCGCGCAGCATGGCGGCCAGCTCATCGCGACCTGACGGCCTCAGATCCACGTGCCCTCCGGCACCTGGGTGTCGGCGAGGCCCACCTCGCCGCAGCGCGTGCCGGTGGGCAGCACCTTGTCGGGGTTCATCCGCCCGTCGGGGTCGAATGCGCGCCGCACGCAGGCCTGGGCCTCGAGGTCGTCGTCATCGAACACCAGCGGCATGTAGTCGCGCTTCTCCACCCCGATGCCGTGCTCGCCCGAGAGCGTGCCGCCCATCGCCACGCATGCGCGCACGATCTGGTCGCCCGCGCGCATGGCGCGCTCGGTCTCGTCGGGGTCGCTGCGGTCGAGCGCGATGATGGGGTGCAGGTTGCCGTCGCCCGCGTGGAAGACGTTGAGGCAGATCACGCCCTCGCGCTCGGTGATCTCGCCGATGGCCTCCATCACCTCCACCAGGCGGGTGCGCGGCACCACGCAGTCGTGCAGGTAGTACGAGGGCTTCACGCGGGCCACCGCTCCGAAGGCCGTCTTGCGGGCCTTCCACAGCAGGGCGCGCTCCTGCTCGTCCTGCGCCACGCGCACGGTGCGCACGCCGTGCTCACGCGCCACGCGCTCCACCACCTCGGTCGCGGTGTTCACCTCTGCGGCGGTGCCGTCCACCTCCACCAGCAGCAGCGCCGCGGCGTCGGTGGGCAGCCCCGCGTGCACGAACTCCTCGACCGCCATGGTCATGTTGCGGTCCATCATCTCGAGCGCCGCAGGGATGACCCCCGCGGCGATGATGGCCTGCACCACGGCCGAGGCATCGGACACGCTCAGGAAGTCGAGCAGCATGGTGCGCACGTCCGGCGGCAGGGGGGTGAGGCGCAGCAGCACCCGAGTGACGATGCCCACCGTGCCCTCGGCCCCCACCACCACCCCGCGCAGGTCGTAGCCGGGCGGGTCGGGCGCCACCCCGCCCAGCACCACCACCTCGCCGTCGGGGCGCACCATCTCCACGCCCAGCACGTGCTGCACCGTCACGCCATAGGCCAGGCAGTGCGGCCCGCCGGCGTTGGTGCCCACGTTGCCCCCGATCGAGCATGCCTGCTGGCTCGAGGGGTCGGGCGCGTAGTGCAGGCCGAGGTGGGCGATGGCCATGCTCACGTCGAGGTTGAGCACGCCGGGCTGCACCCACATGCACGAGTTGGCCACGTCGACCTCGCCCATCTCGCGCATGCGCGCGAGCGAGATGACGAGCCCGCCCTCGAGCGGCACCGCGCCGCCGGTGAGGCCGGTGCCCGATCCGCGCGGCACCACGTCCACGCCGGCCTCGTGCGCCATCCGCATGCACGCGGCCACTTCGTCGGTGGTCTCGGGCAGGGCGACGATGCCGCAGTCGCCGCCCACGATCGAGCCATCGTGCGAGTAGAGGTTGCGGGCGAGGTCGCCCTCGAGCAGCCGGTCGGGGCCCAGCAGGTGGCGCAGCCGGTCGGCCAGCGCGCCCGCCGTGGTGGTCACGCGGCGCCTGCCATCACCGCGCCGCCCGCGCGGTCGGCGGCCGACTCCCCGGCCTCGATGGCCGTCACCACGGTGCCGCCCCGCGCGAGCTCCAGGCCGTCGAGCGACGACAGCCAGGTGGGGGCCAGCATGGCCTCGCGCATGCGCCAGGCCTCCACCAGCGGGTAGGCACGCGGCATGCGCACCACGCGCAGGGCGCGGAAGGCGGAGGGGTCGTCCACCCAGCCGAGCGGGTCGGCCAGGGCGTCGGCGGCGGCGCGGGCCAGTGCGTCGTCGTCGAGCGACCACCACGGGTCGTCGTCGGCGCCGGAGCCGTACACCTCGGCGCAGAGCACGGTGCGGCCCGCGGGCACCATGCCGGGGTCCCAGTTCACGAACTCCGCGATGCGCGAGAACGGCACGCGCGGGTCGTCCACCTGGATCCAGGCCTCCTCGGTGACCGCCTCGCGCTCGGCGATGAGGTAGACCAGCGCCACGGCGCGCATGGTGATGGGGGGCAGCAGGCCCTCGGGCGCAGACGGCGCGGCCGCGCGCACCACCAGGCCGGGGCTGATGGCCGAGATGATCGCGTCGGCGTGGATGACGCCGGGGTTGGCGCCCCCGACCTCCACGGCGCTCACGCGCCCGTCGCGGTGGTGCAGGGAGGTCATGGGCGTGGACAGCCGCACGTCGCCGCCCTCGTCGCGCACCGCCTGCTCCATGGCAGTCATGAGCGACCCTATGCCGCCGGGCGGGAACCAGAAGCCCTCGGGCGCGCGCTGCTCGTCGCGCAGCTTCACCGCGCGGTCGGCCGAGATCACCTCGAGCGGCCAGCCATCCACCTTCTCGAGGTAGCGGCGCATGGTGCGATCGCGGAAGGCGGGTCCCACGGTGGCCCCGAACTCGCCGGCCGCCGTGCCGTCGGGGGCGATGGCGTCGGGCACCAGTCCGGGGTGCTGGTCGATGTAGCGGCCGGGCCGGATCGCGCCGCCCACCACGCGCGCCACCGGGCGGTCGACCCAGATGAGGTCGTCGCCCAGCACGTCCTCGGCCCACCCCACGCGCTCATCGGTGCGGAAGAACGGGATGTGCCCGCCCATGTCGTAGCGGCAGCCGTCCGACTCGAAGGTGCGGCAGAGGCCGCCCACCGCGTCGGAGGCCTCGACCAGCGTGACGGACGCGCCCGAGCGCACCGCGCGAAGCGCGGCGGCGAGCCCGGCGGGGCCCGCGCCCAGCACGATGACGTCGCAGCGGGAGTCCATCACCCCCCACGGTGCCGCCTTATGGGCCGAACGTCAACCCTCATACGCCCATGCCCGGCCCCGGCGCTGCACTATCCTCGCCCGTCGTGCGGCTCGTCGTCCTCATCATCGCCGCGGTGCTCGTCGTGGGCGCCGGCCTGGCGATCATCCGGAGCATGTGGGGCATGCGCGCGCCGCTGGCGCGCGGTGCCACCAGTGGAACCGAGACACTCTGGCTCGTGCTGCCGCTGCTGATGTCCGTGGCGCTGGTGGCATGGACCGCCTGGGTGATGCCGTGAGCACCGCCGCCGCCGACGTCGCCACGCCCGGTCGCGGGATCGTGCGCGACCTCATCACGCTCACCAAGCCGCGCATCATCTCGCTGCTGCTGGTCACCACCGTGTGCGCCATGTTCGCGGCGCAGCAGGGCGTGCCCAGCGGCTGGCTGATCCTCTGGACCGTGATCGGCGGCTATCTCTCGGCGGGCGGCGCCAACACCATCAACCAGTACGTCGACCGCGACATCGACGCCGTGATGGGTCGCACCGAGCGGCGCCCGATCGTGACCGGGCGCATCTCCGCGGGCGCGGCGCTGGCGTTCGGCGTGGGCCTGGTGATCGCCAGCGTGCTGGTGCTGGGATTCCTCACCACCTGGCTGGCCGCCGGTCTCTCGCTCGTGGGCGTGCTGCTCTACGTGGGGCTCTACACCCTCTGGCTCAAGCGCACGACCATCCACAACATCGTGATCGGCGGCGCCGCCGGGGCCATTCCGCCGCTGGTGGGGTGGGCGGCCGTCACCGGCGACCTGGCCTTCGGCGCGGTGCTGCTGTTCGCGATCGTGTTCGTGTGGACGCCGCCGCACTTCTGGGCGCTAGCGCTGATGCTCGAGCGCGACTACGACGAGGCCGGCGTGCCGATGCTGCCGGTGGTGTACGGCGAGCAGGCCACGCGGGTGCAGGTGCTGCTCTGGAGCGTGGTGATGTTCGGCACCACGCTGCTGCCCTACGCCGCCGGTGCCGGGGTCACCTACCTGGTGGGCGCCGTGGTGCTCGGCCTGCCATTCCTCTGGATGGCCGGGAAGCTCTGGCGCGGTGACCGCGATCGCCCCTGGGCCGCCATCACGTTCCACTACTCGCTGGCCTACCTCGCGCTGCTGTTCGTGGTGGTCGCCGTGGACGCGGCGGCCTGATGCCCGGCGGCGGTCGGTTCCGCATCGGCGGGCTGTCGTTCTTCGGCACGCCCCTCGGCATCATCTTCTCGACCGTGCTGATCGACCTGATCGGCTTCGGCATCGTGATCCCGCTCGTGCCGCTCTACGCCGAGCAGTTCGGCGCGAGCGTGATCGAGATCGGCCTGCTCACCGGCGTGTACGCCCTGATGCAGCTCATCTTCGCCCCGATCTGGGGCCGGGTGTCCGATCGCTACGGGCGGCGCCCGGTGATCCTGGGCTCGCTCGTGGGGTCGTCAATCGCCTGGCTGCTCTTCGGGTTCGCCCCGGCCCTCTGGGTGCTCTTCCTCGCACGCATCCTCGACGGCATCTCCGGGGCGTCGTACGCGGCCGCCCAGGCCTACGTGGCCGACATCACCACCGATGAGGACCGCGTGCGCGGCATGGGGCTCGTGGGCGCGGCCTTCGGCCTGGGCTTCATCATCGGGCCCGCCATCGGCGGGCTGTTCGCGGTGATCGACCCGCGCGCGCCGTTCATCCTCGCCGCGGCGCTCGCCATGGCGAACTTCGCAGTGGCGCTTCGCCGCCTGCCGGAGTCGCGCGTGCCCGGATCCCGCACGGGCGCGCAGCAGTCGCGCTGGACCGCCCTGGTGCGCGCCGTGGGCTCGCGCGAGTACGGCCCGCTCATCTGGATCTCGTTCATCGGGGGACTGGGCTTCGTGGGTATGGAGTCGGTGTTCGCGCTATTCGGCAACCGCCGCTTCGACTTCGGGCTCACCGAGACCGGCCTCGTGTTCATGTTCATCGGCATCGTCGCGGCCATCGTGCAGGGCGGGCTGGCGTACCGCATCACCGCCCGCGTGGGGGAGTGGCCGGTGCTGCGCGCGGGGCTCTGGATCACGGCCGCGTCGCTGATCCTGCTCGGCTTCACCACCGAGCTCTGGGCCCTGGTCCCGGTGCTGGCGCTGCTCGCGCTGGGTTCGGGCCTGGTGTTCCCCACCATCAACGCGATCGTCTCGCAGCGCGCCCCGGACGCCGATCAGGGCGGCATCCTCGGGGTGCTGGCATCGGCCGGGGGGCTTGCGCGCCTCATCGCGCCAATCGCCGCCACGGCGATGTTCCAGGCGGTCGGCGTGTCGTCGCCGCTGGTGATCGGTGGCCTGCTCTTCGTGGTGTGCGGGGTGATCGCCGCCATGCCCATGGCGCGGCGTCCCGCGGTGGCCTAGCGCCTTCGGTTTTTCCCCGAGCCCGCATCAGGGACACACGGACCCCCCAAGACGGGTCTACTCGCGCTGATTCGCCATGTTCAGGCCCCTGCCCCGTGACTAGGGTTCACACCCGTGTACAAGAACGTCCCGATCATTCCCCTTGCCGTCATCGGCATCGTCGTCGCGGCCATCACCGCGGGCCAGGCACTGCTGATCGACTGGCTCCCGCCGGCCGACAGCGTGGAGGCCGGCCGCACCTTCACGCTGCTGTGGTTCCTCTTCTGGTGCAGCGTGGTCTTCTTCGTCATCGTCACCTCCGTGCTCATCTACGCGGTGTGGAAGTGGCGCGTGAAGGACGACGACCTCGAGGACGGCCCCCCGACCCACGGAAACACCACCCTCGAGGTCGTGTGGACGGTCATCCCGTCGATCCTCCTGATCGTGGTCGCCGTGTACGGCTACATCGTGCTCGAGCGCAACGAGGCCGTAGCCGCCGACCGCGTGGAGATCGACGTCTACGCGCAGCAGTTCATGTGGACCTACGGCTACCCGGACACCGGCATCGAGAGCGGTGACCTCGTGCTGCCCGTCAACACCCAGGCCCAGCTCAACCTGCGCGCCCGCGACGTGATCCACGACTTCTGGGTGCCGCAGTTCGGCATCAAGGGCGACGCCGTCCCCGGCATCACCCACACCATCTGGATCACGCCCAACAAGACCGGCACCTACCCCGTGGTGTGCGCCGAGCTCTGCGGCGTGGGCCACAGCGTCATGCGGTCGAAGGTGACCGTGGTGACCGAGCCCGAGTACAAGGCATGGCTCGCGAAGTCGGCGGCCAAGGTGAAGGCCACGGCCGCCGCCGGCGCCGCCGCTGCCAAGCTCGAGAACGCCCCGGGCGACGTGGCCGCCGGACAGACGGTGTTCGAGGCCAAGTGCGGCGGCTGCCACGCCGAGCTCGGCAAGAAGGCGGGCGTCGGCCCGGCCATCGTCGGCAGCAAGCTCAGCACCGATGAGATCCGCACGCAGATCAAGAACGGCAAGGGCGCGATGCCCGGAGGCCTGGTGAGCGGTACCGACCTCGCGGACGTCGTCGCCTTCGTCGAGTCCATCAAGTAAGCCCACCCGAGACCGAGCGAACCAGACATGGCTACTCACGCACCATCTCCCGCACACGCTCCCGGTGGAGGCCACGGAGGCCACGCCCACCACGAGGACCCGCGCCCGGTCTCGTACTGGTGGATCCGCGCCGCCCTCGGCACGGTGGCCGGCGTGCTGTTCGCGTTCCTGCTCGTGTTCCTGCTGCGGGCGCTGTTCGGCTTCGAGCCGCTCTATGACGGCGGGGTGTATGGCGGCGTCGCCGGCCTGATCGGCGCCATCGGGTTCCTGTGGGGCATCGGCTGCTTCGACTTCTGGCTCGGCTGGGCGAAGGGCGCGGACATCTCGGAGGAGGACCACTCCTTCCACGGCGTGAGCAACTGGAAGCAGTACTTCCGGTTCAACACCGACCACAAGGTCATCGGCATCCAGTACCTGGGCATGACGCTGTTCTTCATGCTCTGGGGCGGCCTGATGGCCCTGCTCATCCGCACCGAGCTGGCCGCCCCCGGCCAGCAGATCGCGGACGGGGAGACCTACAACGGCTTCCTGAGCATGCACGCGACGCTGATGATCTTCGTGTTCGCCGTGCCGGTGTTCGGCGGCATCGCCAACTACGTGCTGCCGATCATGCTGGGCGCCAAGGACATGGCGTTCCCCCGCCTCAACGCCCTCTCGTTCTGGTTCCTGCCGGTCGCCGGGTTCATGTTCCTCGCGAGCATGTTCACCGGAATGTTCGGCGCGGCGTGGACGGCCTACCCGCCGCTGGCCAGCCAGGGCACGATGGGCCAGACGCTCTTCGAGCTCGGCGTGCAGTTCGCGGGAGCCTCATCGATCGCCACGGCGATCAACTTCCTGGCGACCATCGTGACCATGCGCGCGCCGGGAATGACCATCTGGCGCATGCCGATCCTCGCGTGGGCCACCGGCGTCACCTCGGTGCTCGCGGTGTTCGCGACCCCCTTCATCGCCGGCTCGCAGTTCCTGACGATGTTCGACCGCATCATGGGCACGAACTTCTTCGTGCCCGACCAGGGCGGCGACGTCATCATGTACCAGCATATTTTCTGGTTCTACTCGCACCCGGCCGTGTACATCATGCTCTTGCCGGGCTTCGGGATAATCAGCGAGGTGATCGCGACATTCGCCCGCAAGCCTCTCTTCGGCTACCGCGCGATGGCGTTCTCGATGGTGGCCATCGCGGTGCTCGGATTCGGCGTGTGGGCGCACCACATGTTCGTGTCAGGCATGGCGGCCTGGCTGCGCGTGCCGATGATGATCACCACGATCATCATCGCGGTGCCCACCGGCGTGAAGATGTGGTCGTGGCTCGCCACGCTGTGGCAGGGAAGGATCCACATCAAGACGCCCATGTTGTGGGCACTGGGCTTCCTCTTCACCTTCCTGATGGGCGGACTGTCGGGCGTGTTTCTCGGCATCGTGCCCGCCGACATCCAGATGTCGGACACCTACTTCGTCACCGCCCACCTGCACTACGTGCTCTACGGCGGCAGCGTCTACACGATCTTCGCGGGCCTCTATTACTGGTTCCCGAAGATGACGGGGAAGATGTACTCCGAACGCCTCGGCCACTGGCACTTCTGGCTGACGTTTATCGGCACCCAGCTCACGTTCTTCCCGATGCACTGGCAGGGCCTGCAGGGAATGCCGCGCCGCGTGTCCGACTACGACCCGCGCTTCGAGACGGTCAACTCGATCGAGACGGTCGGGTCGTACATGCTCGGCATCGCGACGATCATCTTCTTCTACAACATCGTCGTGTCGTGGAAGTCGGGCCCCAAGGCGCCGTGGAACCCCTGGCGCGGCAAGACCCTCGAGTGGATGGTCTCGTCGCCGCCGCCGCTGTTCAACTTCGACGCCGTGCCCCAGGTGGTCGGCGGCCCGTACCAGTACGGCATCCCGGACGCGCGCCACGCCGTGGTGTTCGCGCCCGAGGAGTTCGGCGGTGAGCTGAAGGAGGACACCCGCTACCCGGTGCTGGTGGTGGCCAACGAAACGCTCACCTCGCAGACGCTCATCGACGAGATCCGGGCGCGAAACGCCGACGGCCTCTGGTCGTTCCAGCTCGTCGTGCCCGTGGGCGACGGTGATCGCTCGGTCGCCGAGCGGCGACTCGCCACCACGCTGGCGATCCTCGCCGAGTCGGGCGTGTCGGCCACCGGCCGCGTGGCCGACGGCGACGTGGTCTCCGTGGCCACCGAGGCCGCCAAGGAGATCCAGCCGAACGAGCTGGTGATCGCCACCCTGCCGCTCGCCGAGAGCCAGTGGATGCGCACCGACTCGGTGGACAAGGTGCGCAAGGCCACCGGCGTGGCGCTGAGCCACGTGGTGGTCCCGGCGAACGACGCCCGCGCCCTGGCCGGCACCTCGGCCCTGCCGCTGGTGATGGTGGTGGCCACCGAGGCCATCGGCGCCGAGGCGCTTGCCACGGTGGTGCGCACCCGCGCCGACGCCGAGCCCGCCCGATTCACCGTGGTGGCTCCGCTCGACCTGCCCGACCCCCGCTGGGGCGCCGAGGCCAACGAGCGCCGCCGCGCCGCCGGCGAGGCCATGACGGCCACGATCAACGCGCTGGTGAACACCGGTGTGGCGGTGGAGGGCGAGGTCATGGACGACGCTCCCTCGGTGGCGCTGCCCCTGGCGATCGACGCCTACAAGCCGTCGCGCATCATCGTCGCGGGCATCAACGGCGAGACCGCGGGCCTGCGCGAAGCCGCAGAGGCCGCCGCCGGCGACACCCCGGTGGAGGCCGTGAACCTCGGCGCGGCGGCGGGGGCCTAGGACATGGCAACGACCGCAGGGCACGCGCCCGCCGACCAGCAGGCGTCACCGCCGCAGCAGAAGCAGCACATGAACGCGTCTCTCATCGCGATGCTGCTGTTCATCGGCTCCGAGGTGATGCTGTTCGCCTCGCTGTTCACCGCCTACTTCTTCATCCGGTACGGCGTGGCCAACGAGACCTGGCCGCCCCTCAAGCAGGACGGCGAGCCGTTCACGCTGCCGGTGCTCCTCACCGGCGTCAACACGCTGATCCTCATCAGCTCGTCCTTCACCCTGTGGTGGGGCGAGAAGAGGCTCGCGGCCGGTGACAACAAGGGGCTCATCCGCGGCCTGTGGGTGACCATCCTCATGGGCGCGACGTTCCTGCTCATCCAGCTGAACGAGTACGCCCACCTGGGCTTCACGCCGCAGGACAAGGCGTTCAGCGGCGCGTTCTACACGCTCACCGGCTTCCACGGCGCACACGTGCTCGTGGGCCTCATCGTGCTCAGCCTGTGCCTCAGGCGCGCGTACAAGAACGACTTCTCGCACTCGTACAACACGCCGCTCACGGCCGGCTCGTACTACTGGCACTTCGTCGACATCGTCTGGGTGCTGCTGTTCTTCCTCGTCTACGTCATCTAGGGACACCGTTGCGCTCACGTCTACTCGCATCGTCCGTCGCGCTGGCCCTCGCCGCGGGCGCGGTCGCGCTCTCCGGCTGCGGGGGCGCCGAGAACGCCCTCTCCACCGCCGACGTGGAGGCCGGGAAGACCAAGTTCGTGCAGCAGTGCGGCGGCTGCCACACCATGAACGACGCCGGCACGAAGGGCGTGTCAGGGCCGAACCTCGACGACGCCTTCCGCTACCCGCGTGAGCAGGGCTTCAAGGAGACCCAGTTCTTCGGGGTCGTCAAGCGCTGGATCGCCATCTCGCCGCAGGCGCCGCGCCCGGGCTCGTACCCGGTGGCCATGCCGCAGAACCTCGTCACCGGCCAGGACGCCGTGGACGTGTCGGCCTACGTGGCCAAGTTCGCCGGCATCAAGCCGGGGAGCGACGTCCGCGAGATCACCCCGGCCGTGAAGGGCACGCCGCCTCCTCCCGGTGACGGCCCGGCGACGCCGGCCGACGGAGGCGCCGAGGTCCCCTGATGGCCGCGGACGGCGCGACCCTTGACGGCGCGCGCGTCCTCGTGACCGGTGCGTCGCGCGGCTACGGGGCCGCGATCGCCCGCGCGCTCTCGGCCCGCGGCGCCCACCTGGTGCTCACGGCCACCGATCCCGCGCACCTCGGTCGCATCGCCCGGCAATGCGCCGACGATGGCTGCGCCTGCGACCTCGTGGCCCTCGATCTGGCCTCGCCGGCGTCTGTCGACGCCGCCGCCGACGAGGTGGCCCGCGCAGTTCCGCGGCTGGAGGGCGTGGTGATGAACGCTGGCGTGCTCGGCCCCATGGGCCCGCTCGACGCCGCCGACCCGGATGCCCTCGCACACGCAATCGACGTGGACCTCACCGGCCAGGTGCGCCTGCTGCAGCGCCTTGCACCGCTCATCGCCGACCGGGCGGGGGTGGTGTTGGTGACATCCGGCGCGGCGGGGCGCGCCGGCTACGGCGCGTACGCGCTGGGCAAGGCCGGGCTCGAGGCGCTGGGCCTGATGCTGCGCGAGGAGTGGGCGCCCCGGGGCATCCGCGTGGTGGCGGTGAACCCCGGTCCGGTGCGCACCGACATGCGCGCCGAGGCGCACCCCGGGGAGGACCCCGCCACGGTGCCGCCGCCCGCCGAGCGGGTGGCGCCGGTGATCGCGGTGCTCGAGGGGGCCGACCCGGGCGCGCGCGTGCAGGCATCGGAATGGGGGCTCGCATGAGCGTGGCCGACCCGCGCACGCTCACCCCGATGCCCCGGCTGGTGCAGCCCGCCGGCTGGCGCGACATCCCCATCGACCCCGTGGACGAGCCGCTGGTGCCCGTCGCCGACCTCGGGCCGCGCATCACCGAGGATCCCCGCTACTTCGCGATGGGCCTCCCGGGCGCGCTGCCGGGCTGCTGGCTGCGCGAGGGCGTCGCCGATCGCCTGGTGCGTGCGGCCGACTCGCTGCCCGACGGCATGGTGCTGCTGGTGTGGGACGGCTGGAGGTCGATCGCCACGCAGTCGGCGCTGTTCGAGGCCTACGTCGAGGATCTCGCCCAGCAGTACCCGGACATGGCGCGCGCCGAGCTCGAGCAGGTGGCGCGGCCCTACGTGACCCCGCCGGACCCCGGTCACCACGCCCCGCCCCCGCACCTCACCGGAGGCGCGGTGGACCTCACGCTCGCCCTGGCTGACGGCACCGAACTCGACCTCGGCACGGGCTTCGATGCCTTCGTGCCGGAGGCCGGAGCGGCGGCGCTGGAGGACATCGACATGCCGGCCCGCGCGAACCGGCGCCTGCTGTTCCATGCGCTCACCGAGCAGGGGTTCACGGCGTACGTGGAGGAGTGGTGGCACTTCGACTTCGGCGACCAGTTCTGGGCGGCCGTCACGGGCGGCACGCCGCGCTACGGACCCGCCGGGGAGCCCCCGCGGGAATAGCATCGGCAGGGTGACCAGCCACACGCCCACCGCGCGTCCCGCATCGGGGCTCGCGATCATCCCGGCCCTGCTGGGGCTGGTGCGCTTCCAGCACACGGTGTTCGCGCTGCCATTCGCGTTCGCCGGCGCGCTCATGGCCACCAACGCCATGCCGCCGTGGTCGACGCTTGGATGGATCCTGCTGGCGATGGTGGGCGCCCGGTCGCTCGCGATGGCCCTGAACCGCCTCATCGACCGGCGCCTCGATGCCGCCAATCCGCGCACAGCAGGGCGCCACCTGCCGTCCGGGCGCCTCACCACCGGGCAGGTGTGGGCGTTCGCCGCGGTGAGCCTGGCCGCGATGCTCGGTGCGGTGAGCCAGCTGCCGGAGATCACGTGGTGGCTCTGGCCCGTGCCCGTGGCCCTGTTCGTGGTGTACCCGTACACCAAGCGCGTCACGTGGGCATGCCACCTGGTGCTCGGGCTCTCCATCGGCATCGCCCCGATCGGCGGGTGGATCGCCGTGACCGGCGCCTTCGCGCTGTCCCCGGTGCTTCTCTGGATCGCCGTCGCCGCGTGGATCGCCGGCTTCGACGTCATCTACGCCCTGCTGGACGTCGAGCACGACCGGCAGGCCGGCATCCGGTCGATCCCCGCTCGCTTCGGCGAGCCCGGGGCGCTGCGCATCGCGGCGGGGCTGCACGTGCTGGCGGTCATCCTGCTGGTGCTCGCCGGCCTCACGGCGTCGGTCGCGTGGCCGTACTACGTGGGCGTGGCGGCCTGCGCGCTCATCCTGCTCTGGGAGCACGCCACCGTGCGCCCTGGGGACGAGGCCCGCATCCAGGCAGCCTTCGGCACCGCCAACGGGGTGATGTCGCTGGTGTTCCTCGCCGGCGTGATCGGCGAGGTGGCCGTCGCCTGAGGCCATGGTCACCGCGCGCGGCCTGGTGCACGCGTACGGGGAGCGCCGCGCCGTGGACGGCGTGGACCTCGCACTCGCCCCCGGTGAGCGCCTGGCGCTGGCCGGCCCCAACGGCGCGGGCAAGAGCACCCTGCTGCGCCTGGTGGCCACCCTGTTGCGGGCGCAGTCCGGCTCGCTCGAGGTGCTGGGCGAGGAGATCCCGGGCGGCACCCGCGACGCCCGGCGCGGCATCGGGTACCTGGCCCACGATCCCCTGGTGTACCTCGACCTCACGGCCCGGCAGAACCTCGAGCTCTACGGCGACCTCTACGGCATCGATGACCGCGATCGCCGCATCGACGACCTGCTCGACCGCGTGGGCCTGATCGGCCGCGCCGAGGACACCGTGCGCACGTTCAGCCGCGGCATGGCCCAGCGCCTCGCGCTCGCGCGCATGCTGCTGCACCGCCCGCGCCTGCTGCTTCTCGACGAGCCCCATGCGAGCCTCGACGCCCGCGGGGCCGCGCTGCTCGACGACGAGCTGTCGACGGCGACCGCCGACGGGCGCTCCGCCATCATCGTGACCCACGAGGTGGAGCGCGTGGCGCGGGTGGCCGATCGCCTCATGGTGCTGCGCGCCGGGCGCGTGGTGCTCGACGAGCCCACGGCCGGGCTCGACCCCATGGCCGTGCGCCGCCGGTACGAGGAGGTGGCGGGGTGAGGAGCCGCCAGCTCATGGCGCTCGTGCGCAAGGACCTCCGCCTCGAGCTGCGCACCCGCGAGACCATCGTGGCGATGGTGCTGTTCGCCATCGTGATGCTGGCGATCCTGCAGTTCGGCTTCGGCACCCGCGATGACGACCTCACCCGCTTCGTGGGCGGCCTCATGTGGGTCACGCTCGCCTTCACCGCCGTTCTCGGCGTGGGCCGCTCGTACGTGGCCGAGCGCGAGCAACGCGTGCTCGATGGCCTGCTGGTGTCGCCCGTGCCGCGCACCGTGATGCTCGGGGCGAAGGCCATCGCGATCTTT
>SXZC01000151.1 GCA_005788075.1 Actinomycetota bacterium | reverse complement strand
GAGCGCTCGCCGATACGGCAGTAGGCGATGACGTCGTCGGCCTTGTCGAGGCCGATCTCGCCCTCGTAGATGGCGCGCAGGTCGTCGACGGGGAGGAAGGTGCCGTCGTCCTCGTTGGCGGCGCGGCGCCACGGCACGTTCGCGGCCGTGGGGATGTGCCCGCCGCGAAGGGCGCCCTCCTGCGGGTACTCGGGCATGTGCAGCAGCTCGCCCGAGAACTCACCCGGCGAGCGCACGTCCACGAGCTTGCCGTTGCCGATGTGGGCGAGCACCTGCTCGCGGTACGCGCGGATCACGCTGTCGTCGCGCTCGGTCACCGGGTAGTCGGCTGCGGCGGGGGAGGGCACGTCGGTGGTCATGGGGCGTCCCTCGTCCACCCACTTCTTGCGGCCGCCGTCGAGCAGGCGCACGTCGGCGTGGCCGAAGAGCGAGGTGACCCACAGGGCGTACGCCGCCCACCAGTTGTTCTGGTCGCCGTAGAAGACGATCGTGGTGTCCGGCGTGATGCCCTTGGCGCTCATGAGGGCGGCGAAGCCCTGGGCGTCCACGTAGTCGCGCGTGAGCGGGTCGTTCAGGTCGAGGTGCCAGTCGATCTTCACCGCACCGGGGATGTGCCCGGTCTCGTAGAGCAGCACGTCCTCGTCGCTCTCGGCCACCACGAGCCCGGGCTCCCCGAGGTGCGCCTCGAGCCACTCGGTGGTCACCAGGCGCTCGGGGTGGGCGTATGCCTGGATCTTGGGGTCTTGGTCGAACTCAACCGGCATGTATCTGCCTCCTCGGCGTGGCGCCTGCGCTCATCGGGACGCGCAGTATTGCAAGCGCCTAGCCGCCGTCGGCGGAGAAGTGCTGGTAGTCCTTGGTCCCCGACCAGCGGCCGCCCCACTTCCAGCCCTCGCGGTCGAACGCGCGCACCAGCGCGCCGCCCTCCACGGCCATGCCGGGGCGTGGCGTGCGCTTCACGAACGGGCGGCTGGCCGTGTGGTACACCACGCCGCCCGGCTCCACCCACGGGTTCTCGATGGGGTTGATGTCGATCGCCTTGCCGTACGCGTGGTTGCTCCACCGCCCGCTGCCCGTGGCCTTGCGGCAGTTAAAGGCCGAGGTGTTGTCGGCCTCGATCGAGTCGAAGTCGCTGCCCTTGTACTTCTCGATCGGCTCGATCTTCCTCACGGGCACGCCGCTGCGGTACAGGCTGCGGAAGATGCGCGCCACGGCCGGCGCGACGTCCTCGTGCACCACGAGGGTGCCCGTGGCCTCGCCACCCCCGAAGGTGCGGTGGCTCACGCGCACGGCGCGCAGGTCGTCGAGCCCCACCGGGCAGCCCTTGCGCCACACGGACGGGGTCATGGCCTTGCGCTCGGCGGGCGTGAGCTGCGTGATGCTCGACGTGTAGCCCGCCAGGGCGGTGGGCGCAAGGGCGCAGGCGACTGCCGCCGATGCGGCGATGACGGTGAGGCGCAGGCAGGTGATGGGGCGCATGCGCCGCATGTTCGCCGCATGCCGGGCGATTCCCCCGGCGGGTGGTCGCATCGCACCCCCGTCGCGCGGGTCAGGCGCGTGGGTCAGGCGCGTCTGTCGCCCGCTGCCTCCCGCCGCCGGGATGCGGCCCACAGGATGGTGGCCCCGGCGATGGCGGCCACCACCGATCCCGCGAGCACGCCGATCCGCGCGGCGTCCTGCAGGGCGAGGTCGTCGAAGGCGAGGTCGGTGATGAAGAGCGACACCGTGAATCCGATGCCAGCCACCATCCCGACGCCCGCCACCTGCGTCCAGTTGGCACCCGAGGGCATGCGTCCCAGGCCGGCGCGCACGGCGATCCACGCACCGAGGGGGATGCCGATCGACTTTCCCACCAGCAGCCCGACGGCCACGCCCACGGACGCGGCCACCGCCCCCTCGGTGCCGAACTCCCCGGCGGCGAACACGATCCCCGCATTGGCCAGGGCGAAGATGGGGAGCACGAGGAAGGACGACCACGGGTGCAGCAGGTGCACGGTGCGCGCGAGCGGGGCCTGATCAGGCGTGCGCCCCGCGAGCGTGGCCGGGATGAGCAGGCCGATCGCCACGCCCGCAATGGTGGCGTGCACCCCCGACATCGCGGTGAATGCCCACGCCGCGATGCCCAGCGCCACGTACAGCGGTACCCACCGCACGCCGAGCCGGATCAGCAGCCAGAACGCGATGAGCGCCGCCACCGCCGCGGCGAGCCACGCGCCGCTGATGCCGCCCGAGTAGGCCACGGCGATCACGATGATCGCGCCGATGTCGTCGATCACCGCCACGCCGAGCAGGAAGGCCCAGAGCGACGGCGGCACGCGCGAGCGCAGCGCCGCCAGCACTGCGAGGGCGAACGCCACGTCGGTGGCCATCGGGATGCCCCACCCGTTCGCCGCCGGCGTCGAGCCCGCGATGAGCAGGAAGATGCCGGCGGGCAGCAGCATGCCGCCCAGGGCCGCGGCGAAGGGCACGATTGCCGCGCGGCGATCGGCGAGTTCGCCGATCGCCATCTCGCGCTTCACCTCGAGGCCGATGAGCAGGAAGAAGAGCGTCATCAGTCCGTCGTTCACGATGGCGCTGAGCGAATGCCCGGCCACCTCGGTGGCCCAGAACGTCGCATAGGCATCGGGCGCCGCGTTCGCCCAGATGAGTGCTGCCACTGCCGCGGCAAGCAGCGCCGCGCCGCCCGCTGCCTCCCACGCCATGAACGAACGGATCGGGCCCACGTAAGGAGGGTACCCGTGCCCCCCTGATACACCTCCATGACAATGTCACGTCATTTGCGACGCCTTCGTCACCAGGTGACAGTCACCAGGGCTGGAATCGCCGCCGCCGCGGTGCTTGCTGTCGCGGCCCCGGGTGCCGCGGCCGCGGGGCCCGTGGTGCTGCAGGGCACCGTCACCAGGGTGGTGGACGGCGACACCATCAAGTTCCAGTCGCGCGGCTTCGAGAACACCATGCGGCTCATCGGCATCGACACGCCCGAGACCAAGCGCCCGGGCTACCCGGTGCAGTGCGGCGGGCCTGCGGCATCGGCCGAGGCCGCCCGGCTGCTTCCCGCGGGCACGCGCATCCGGGTGGAGAGCGACCCCACGCAGGACGCCCGCGACAAGTACAACCGCTTCCTGGGCTACGTCTACGTGGGCAGCGCCGGCGGCGCGCGCGGGTCGGTGAACTACCGCCTCGTGCGCACGGGCTTCGCGAAGACCTACGTCTACGGGCAGATCCCGTTCCGGTATGCGGGGCAGTTCCTCGCCGCCGAGGTGCGCGCGAAGAAGGGCCGACTCGGGGTGTGGGGCCCGCCGTGCAACGGGGACACCACGAAGCCCCAGTACGGCGGCGGCTCATCATCGGGCGCGGGCACAGGCGCGGGCGCTGCCGCGGGGTCGGCGTCCGGCCGCTGCGACCCCAACTACGCGGGCGCATGCATTCCGTCGCCCCCGCCGGACATCGACTGCTCCGACATCACCGCGCGCAGGTTCCGCGTGGTGGGCACCGACATCCACCGCTTCGACAGCGACGGCGACGGCATCGCCTGCGAGGGCTCGCGCCGCTAGGCCGGCGCGGTGACCGCCCCGCCGTTCGGCGCGAAGCGCGCGGCGGCCCCGCCCTCGTTGCCGAGGTTCCACGCCGAGTTGACGAGCCCCACGTGCGAGAACGCCTGCGGGAAGTTCCCCCGCATGCATCCCGACACCGGATCCCACTGCTCGGCCATGAGGCCCACGTCATTGCGCAGGGTGAGCAGGCGCTCGAAGAGCGCCCGGGCCTCGTCGTGGCGCCCCGCCATGGCGAGGTTGTCCACCAGCCAGTACGTGCAGAGGAGAAACGCGCCCTCGCCGGCCGGCAGACCGTCCACGCCCTCGCTGCCGACGTCCGCGTAGCGCAGCACGAGGCCGTCGCGGGTGAGGTCACGCTGTATGGCGTCCATCGTGCCGATCACCCGGGGGTCGTTGGCGGGCAGGAAGCCCACCAGCGGGATCATCAGCAGGCTGGCATCGAGGCGCGGCACGTCGTAGGCCTGCACGAACGATCCGAGGGTGGTGTCGAAGCCCTCGCGGCAGACCTCGTCGTGGATCTCCTGTCGAATGGCCTTCCACCGGTCGGTGGGTCCCTCGAGGCCTGACTCCTCCACCGCGCGGATGGCGCGATCGAATGCCACCCACGCCATGATCTTCGAGTGGGTGAAGTGCCGGCGCGGCCCGCGGACCTCCCAGATGCCCTCGTCGGGCTCGCGCCAGCGGGACTCCAGGGCGTTCATGAGCGCGGTTTCGAGCGACCACGCGTCGGGGTCGGGCTCCACGCCGATGCGCCGCGCCACGTGCAGGGAGTCCATCACCTCGCCGTACACATCCAGCTGGAACTGGTCGACCGCGGCGTTGCCCACGCGCACGGGGCGCGAGCCCGCGTAGCCGGGCAGCCATGGCACCTCCCACTCGGCGAGCCGCCGCTCGCCGGCCGCGCCGTACATGATCTGGATGTCCTCGGGATCGCCGGCTACGGCGCGCAGCAGCCAGTCGCGCCATGCCACGGCTTCGCGCGTGTAGCCGCCGAGCATGAGTGCGTAGAGGGTGAACGACGCATCACGCAGCCAGCCGTACCGGTAGTCCCAGTTGCGCACGCCGCCCAGGTGCTCGGGCAGCGAGGTGGTGGCCGCGGCGATGATCGCGCCGGTGGGCGCATAGGACAGCGCCTTCAGCGTGATGAGCGACCGCACCACCGGCTCGCGCCATTCGCCCTCGAATGGGCATCGCGAGCTCCAGCCCTCCCACCACGACAGCGCCTCGGCGAGCGCGTGCTCGGGATCGGGCCCGGCCGGCGCCGGCAGGTGCGAGGCGTGGTGGTTGAGCGTCATGCCCACCCGCTGGCCGGGCTTCACCGTGAAGCGCGCCACCATGTCGCCCTCCACGCGCCCGTGGTGCACGGGCGACACCAGCCGCATGGCCTCGGGCCCGCAGATGAGGTCGGCGCCCTCGGGCAGGTGGCGCACCCACGGGCGCGTGCGGCCGTACTCGAAGCGCGCGGACACCACGGACTCCATCGGCACGGCGCCATCGACGCCCTCGACGATGCGCACGATGCACGGACCGGTGGGCTCGGGCGACATGAAGTCGGTCACCTTCACGGTGCCCTCGTCCGCCGTGAGGGTGGTCTCGAGCACGAGCGTCTCGCCCACGTAGCGCCGCGACGACGACCGCACCCCCGACTGCGGGGTGACCCTCCACTCGCCGTTGTCGTCGGTGCCCAGCAGCGAGCAGAACACCGCCGGCCCGTCGAACCGCGGCGTGCAGAACCAGTCGATGGCCCCGTCGCGGGCCACCAGCGCACATGTGCGCTTGTCGCCGATGAGGGCGTGGTCCTCGATGGAGCGGGCGGGGTTCACGGCCGCCACTATCCCAGATGCACCGGCGCATGCGGCACCATTGCGGCATGGACATCACCTTCACCGAGGGTCCCGACGACATGGTCACCTGGATCGCCTCGGACCCGGGCTTCATGCAACGCGCGTCCCATGCACTCGTGGCGGGGGAGCACACCTGGCTCGTCGACCCCGTGGATCATCCCGATCTGCGCGATCGCCTCGCGGGCATGCCGCCCGTGGCCGGCGTGCTGCAGCTGCTCGACCGCCACGGGCGCGACTGCGCCTCGATGTCCGCCGACCTCGGCGTGCCCCTGGTGGTCACGCCCCATGAGGCGATCGCCGGCGCTCCCTTCGAGGTGCTGGTGGTGCGCGACGGCCGCGGCTGGCATGAGTCGGCGCTCTGGTGGGCCGATCGCGAGGCCCTTGTGGTGGCCGAGGCCGTGGGCACGCCGCCCTACTTCCGGTCGCGGCCCGACCAGGTGATCGGCCCGCATCCGTTCATGCGCCTGCGCCCACCGCGCATGCTCGAGGGGTTCGCCGCCCGGCACGTGCTGATGGGCCATGGGCACCCGGTGCACCGCGACGACGCCGGGGCGCTGGTGGATGCCGCCATCGCCTACGCGCGCGGCAGCACGCCCCGGTGGATGCTGTCATTGGTCACGGGCTCGGTTCGGCGATCCGACCGGCGGTCGCCTATCGTCACCGGCTGATGAACGGCCAGCCGGCGCCGCCGCCGCCGGCGCCCTCCTCCGCGTCCGCGGGGCCGGGCCCGTCGCGGCCAGCATGGATCAACCGACTCACCGATCTTCCGTGGTGGGCCTGGCTCGGCGTGCCGCTGGTGGCCTGGCTGGCATCGCGCCTGTTCGTCACGGGCCTCGGGGTGATCGCCAGCCTGTCGTTCGGCCGCGCCGAGATCGGCCTCGACCAGGCGGTGCCGAAGGCCCTCAACCTCTTCGGCTCGTGGGACACCACGTGGTACCTCGACATCGCACGGCGCGGCTATGCCTTCGACGTGGGCCAGGTGGGCGAGGTGTTCACCAATGTCGCCTTC
>SXZC01000150.1 GCA_005788075.1 Actinomycetota bacterium | reverse complement strand
CGCCGCGCTGGGGGCGGCGCAAGGCGCGCGCCGAGCCACCGCTGTCGGAGTCGGCGCGGCCCGAGGTGGTGCACGCCGCGGCCGCGGCCGAGCCGCACCTCGTGGTGAGCCGCTCCAGCAGCCTTCCCGTGGGCACCACCTACGACGTCGCGGGCGGCGCCACGATCGGCCGCTCGCGCAGCAGCCGCATCCCGATCACCGACCAGTTCATCTCCACCAGCCACGCTCGGGTGTTCCGCAAGGGCCACTTCTGGTTCGTAGAGGACCTGGGCTCGCTCAACGGCACGTACGTGAATGGCCGCCGCATCTCGGGCGAGCAGCAGCTGCACCTGCGCGATGAGATCCGCGTGGGCGAGACCGTGCTGAGGTGGGAGGAGTGAGCCCGCGCTCCGACCTGGCGCTCATCGAGCTGGCGTCCGCGTCGGATGTCGGCCGCGTGCGCTCGGACAACCAGGACCGTGACCTGCTGGCGCCCCCGCTCATCGCCGTGGCCGACGGCATGGGCGGCCACCTGGGCGGAGGCACCGCGGCCGGCATGGCCGTGGACGCCCTGCGGGGCGTGGGGTCGACCACCGACCCCACCGCCCTGCTCGCCGCGCTCAAGGAGGCCAACCGGGCCATCGCCCGCGCCGCCACGGCCGACCCCGACCTCACCGGCATGGGAACCACCGCCACGGCCGCGCTGCTGGAAGACGGCATCCTGTACCTCGTGCACGTCGGCGATTCCCGCGCATACCTCATCCGTGAGGGACGGATCATCCAGGTGACCCAGGACCACTCGGTGGTCGCCGAGATGGTGCGGCGCGGCGCGCTGTCGCCCGATGCCGCCGAGAGCCATCCCGCACGGCACGTGATCACGCGCGCGCTGGGGGTGGATGCCGACATCGACATCGACGCCCTGCGCGTGGACCTCGAGCCGGGCGACGTGGTGCTGCTGTGCACCGACGGGCTCTCCGGGCCGGTGACCAACGACGAGATGCTCGGGGTGGTGCAGGCGTCCCTCACGCTCGAGGACGCCGCCGAGCAGCTGGTGCAGCGGGCAAATGCCGCGGGCGGCCCGGACAACGTGACGGTGGTGCTGGCGCGCGTTGACGCCGTCACGCGGGAGGCGGCGACCACGGTATGACCGCGCGCCTCGCATGGGTCGAGATCGCACGGGCAACCGACGTGGGCCGCGTGCGCGGCCACAACGAGGACCGCCATCTCGCGCGACCCCCGATGATCGCCGTGGCCGACGGCATGGGCGGCGCGCAGGCCGGCGAGGTGGCGGCCGGCATGGCCGTGGCCGCCCTCGACGCCCTGCCCGAGAAGCCACGCCCCGGCGACCTGCGCAGGGCCGTGGAGCGCGCGAACTCGGACATCCGCAAGTCCGCGTCGGGCGACGCCGGGCGGGCCGGCATGGGCACCACCGTCACGGCCTGCCTGCTGGCGGATGACGGCCGGCTCTACGTGGTGCACGTGGGTGACTCCCGGGCCTACCTCGTGCGCGATGGCGAGCTCCGCCGGCTCACCGACGACCATTCCGTGGTGGCCGAGCTCGTGCGGGGCGGCGCGCTCACCGAGGAGCAGGCCGACCGCCACCCGCAGCGCAACGTGATCACCAGGGCGCTCGGGGCGTCGGAGAAGGTGAGTGCCGACGCCTTCCAGGTGGGCGTGGAGCCCGGCGACGTCGTGATGCTCTGCACCGATGGGGTGTCCGCGGCAGTGGGCGACGCGGCGATCCGGCGTGCCTTCGCCGACGACGCCTCGCTCGACGACGCCGCCCTCGCGCTGCTCGCCGCCGCGGACGAGTCGGGCGGCGAGGACAACGCCACCGTGGTGCTCGCGCGCGTGGGCCAGGGGGACGCCGCCGCGGTGCCCGCGGCGCTGGAGTTCGTGCCGTCCAGGCCGCGCGTGGCCGTGCTGCCGCGCCCGATGGTGGAGCCCGGGGCGCGCACCGCACGCGCGCCCGAGCCCGGGCGCGTGCTCGAGCGCGTGCCCACGGCCCGGTCGAAGCTGCTCATCGCGGGGTCGGCCGTGCTGGCGGTGGCCGGGATCATCATGGGCCTCACGGTGTGGGCGGCGTCGCGCTCGCACGTGGTGCAGGCCGACGAGTCGGGCCAGGTGCGGCTCTACGCGGGCCTCCCCTACTCGCCGCTCGGAATGTCGCTGCTCGACGACGGCCGGCCGCTCGGCCTGCCGGCACGCGTGGTGGAGGCCGAGGACCCATCCGCCCTCGACCAGGGCATCAAGGGCGAGGGCGAGGCCACGGCGCTCGCCACCCGCCTCATCTGGCGCTACGGCATGCCGCAGGAGTGGAAGGTTCCGCAGCCGGGGGGCCGCCCGTGAGCCTGAGGTCGCGCGAGCTGGGCTTCCTCATCCCCGCGCTTCTGCTGGGCATGCTCGGCCTCGCGGCGGGCGCGTCGGCGCGCGCCGATGAGCTGCAGGCAGGCCCGTGGCAGACGGCGCTTGGCGTGGCGCTGGTGTTCATCGTCATGCACGCGGTGCTGCGCCTGCGTGCGCCGCTCTCCGACCCGTACCTGGTGCCGATACTCGCGGCCCTCACGGGCATCGGCCTGGCGATGCTCTACCGCATCGACCCGGGGCTCGCGGGAGACCAGGCGATCTGGGTGACGCTCGGGGGCATCGTCTTCTGCGCGGTCATCGTGTTCCTGCCCGACCAGCGGGTGCTCGAGCGCTACCGCTACATCATCGGCCTCACGGCAGTGCTGCTGCTGGTCGCCACGATGGTGTTCGGCACCGAGGTGAACGGCTCGCGGCTGTGGATCGAGGTGGGCGGCGGGCAGCGCATCCAGCTGGGCGAGCTCGCGAAGGTGCTGATGGTGATCTTCCTGGCCGGCTACCTGCGCGAGAAGCGCGAGGTGCTGGCCATCCCCACGCAGCGGCGGCTCGGCATGAACCTGCCGGCGTTCCGCCACCTCGCGCCGATCCTGGTGTTCTGGGGCGCGGCGCTCGTGGTGGTGGTGGTGCTCAACGACTTCGGCACGGCGCTGCTGTTCTTCGGCGTGGTCCTCGCCATGCTCTACCTCGCCACGGGACGACCGCTCTACGTGGGGCTCGGCGTCGGGTTGTTCGCCGTGGGCGCGATGGCCATCTGGGCGGCGGTGCCGCGCATCGGCGCGCGCGTCGACTCCTGGCTGCACCCCTTCAGCGACGCCCAGGGCACCGGGTACCAGATGGTGCAATCGCTGTACGCGCTCGCCGACGGGGGGGTGGTGGGCCCCGGATTCGGGCGCGCCCTGCTCGTGACGGAGGGGGGAAACCCCCGAATCCCCGCACTTGAGACCGACTTCATCTTCAGCGCGGTCTCCAATGACCTCGGTTACGTCGGGGCCATCGGGGTCATGCTTCTCTACGTGCTCCTCATGGCACGCGGCTTCGCCATCGCCACGGCTGCCCGCGACGGCTTCTCGAAGCTGCTCGCCGGCGGGCTCACGGCGGTGGTGGGGCTTCAGGCCTTCATCATCATCGGGGGGGTCGTGCGGCTCGTGCCCCTCACGGGAGTGACGCTGCCCTTCATGTCCTACGGCGGTTCGAGCGTGGTGGTCAACTTCGGCATCGCGGCGATCCTGCTGGTCATCAGCAACAGATCGCGCCAGGGCCTCGTGGAGGCCGTGCGGGGGGTGCCGGCCACGTGAACAAGTCCATCCGCACCCTCTACATCGCACTTGCCTCGGCGTTTGCCCTGCTCGTGGTGATGCTGGGCTACTGGCAGGTAGTTGCGGCCGGCGGCCTCGACGAGCGCGCCGACAACCCCTACAAGATGGAGAAGCAGCGGCTCGTCGATCGCGGGCGCATCATCTCGGCCGACAAGATCGTGCTGGCCGAGAGCGTGGCCTACCGCGAGAAGGGCAAGAAGTACTACCGCCGCTACTACCCGCAGGGCACGCTGGCGAGCCAGGTCGTGGGCTACGCCACGCCGCAGCAGGGGGCCACGGGGCTCGAGCAGCAGTACAACCGCTACCTCGCCGGCAGCTACGGCACCGGGGCGATCCTCGACCGCCTGCGCGAGGAGACCAAGGACGGCGCGGACATCCGCCTGACGCTCGACACCCGCGTGCAGAAGACCGCCGAGGCGCTGCTGTCGGGCCGCAAGGGCGCGGTGGTGGCGATCGAGCCCAAGACGGGCAAGGTGCTGGCGGTGGCATCATCACCCACGTTCGACCTCAATCAGGTGACCAGCGACTTCGCCTCGATTCGCAAGGAGCCGGATGCCCCGCTGCTCAACCGGGGGACCGCCGGCCTCTACCCGCCCGGATCCACGTTCAAGGTGGTCACCGCCGTCGCTGCGCTTGCCAGCGGCAAGTGGTCGGCCTCCTCGACGTTCGATGACAAGGGCGTCTACGTGGTGGATGGCAAGCCCATCTACAACTCCGGGAAGGCGAAGTACGGGCTCCACAACCTCACGGACGCGCTGACGTTCTCGATCAACACGACATTCGCGCAGATCGGCGACACCCTCGGCGGGCGCAAGCTCGGTGGCGAGATGAACCTCTTCGGCTTCGGGCGGCCGACCGAGATCGACCTTCCCTCCGGTGAAGTCGCGACGTCGGGCAGGTACCGTGATGGCAAGCTGCTCCCCAATGACCAGCGCGACGAGGATGCATCCCGAATCGCGATCGGACAGGAGAACCTCCAGGTGACGCCCCTGCAGATGGCCATGGTGGCCGGCGCGATCGGCAACGGCGGGCGCATGATGCGCCCGTACCTGGTGCGACGCGTCATCACGCCGGACGGCGTGGTGGTGAAGCAGCAGAGGCCCGAGGAGGTCGATTCGGTCGCGAGCGCGTACATCGCATCCGAGGTGGGCCGCATGATGCAGAGCGTGGTGTCAGAGGGAACGGGAACCGAGGCGGGCCTCTCCGGCCTGTCGATCGCCGGCAAGACCGGTACCGCGGAGACCGGTGACCCGGAGCGCAACCAGGCCTGGTTCATCGGCTACGCGCCGGCCGACGATCCCAAGGTGGCGGTCGCGGTGGTGATCGAGGACACCTCGGGCACCGGCGGCACCGAGGCCGCCCCCGTGGCCGGCGAGGTGATGCGCACCGCGCTCTCGATCGGGCCCGTCCCCGGGGAGCCCACGTCATGACCATCGGTCCCGGCAGCGAGCTGGGCGAGCGCTACGAGCTCGGCCACCAGATCGGCAGCGGCGGCATGGCCACCGTGTACCTCGCCTACGACACGGTCCTCGACCGCGAGGTGGCGGTCAAGGTGCTGGCCGAGCGCTTCGCGGCCGACCAGGCATTCGTCGAGCGCTTCCGGCGCGAGGCCTCGGCGGCGGCGGGCCTGAACCACCCGAACATCGTGGCGGTGTACGACCGCGGCGAGGCCGAGGGCACGTACTACATCGTCATGGAGTACTTGTCGGGGCCCGACCTCAAGAAGGTCATCCGCGAGCAGGGGCCGCTCGAGCCCGCCGTGGCGGTGGACAACGCGCTGCAGATCCTCTCGGCGCTCACCGCGGCGCACGCGGCCGGGATCATCCACCGCGACATCAAGCCGCAGAACGTCATGGTGGGCGAGGACGGCCGCCTGCGCGTGGCCGACTTCGGCATCGCGCGCGCCGACGCCGACCAGCAGATGACCGAGGCCGGCTCGGTGATCGGCACGGCCCAGTACCTCTCGCCCGAGCAGGCGCAGGGCGAGGAGACCACCGCCGCCAGCGACACCTACGCCGTGGGCATCGTGCTGTACGAGATGCTCACCGGGCGCGTGCCCTTCGACGGCGATCGCCCCGTGACGGTGGCGATGAAGCAGATCAACGAGCCGCCCGTGCCGCCCCGGGTGTTCGTGCAGGACATCCCGCCAGACCTCGACGCCGTGGTGCTGAAGGCGCTGTCCAAGCGCCCGGAGGACCGCTTCCAGACCGCGGATGAGTTCACGGCCGCCCTGCTTGACGTTCGCGCGGCCATGCCGGGCAACCAGCAATCCACCCTCATCCTCACCGCGCCCACGGCAACCGCTGGAGCGGCCGCGGCGGCGACCACGGAGACCGCAGTCATGGGAGAGCCCGCACGAGGCGGACGCGGAGGCAATGGGCGCGGCGGAGGCCGCGGCACGAAGAAGGGCGGCGCCAACCGCCCGGCCGTGTGGGGCATCGTCGCCGTGCTCATCGCGGCAATCGCCGTGGCCCTGGCCCTGGCGCTCACGCGCGGCGGCGGCGACATGGTGGCCGTGCCCGACGTCGCGGGCTTCGACGCCACCGCGGCCTCGAAGGCCATCACCGACGCCGGCCTCCAGCCCACGCAGCGCACGCAGGCAAGCGACACCGTGCAGCTCGGCGTGGTCATCGGCACCCAGCCGGAAGCCGGCAACGAGGTGGCGAAGAACTCCACGGTGACCATCCTGGTGTCGTCCGGCCCCGCGCAGGTGACCGTGCCCAACGTGGTGGGCAAGGCCGTGGAGGACGCCCAGGCCGCGCTCGAACAGGCGGGCTTCGACGTCACGGTTGAACAGGTGGACAGCGACAAGGAGATCGGCACCGTCGTGCGCCAGGCCCCGAAGGCCGGGTCGCAGGCGGGATCCGGCGACACCATCACGCTCTACGTGAGCAAGGGCGTCACCAAGGTGACGGTGCCGGACGTCACCGGCAGCGACATCAGCACGGCGCGCAGCGAGATCGCCGCGGCCGGGCTCGAGGTCGGCAGCGTCACCGAGGACGACGGCTCATCGGGCCTCGCGGCCGGCACGGTCACGGGGCAGGACCCCTCGGGCGGCGCCTCCGTGGCCAAGGGCTCGTCGGTGGACCTCATCGTCGCGGCATCCGGCGGCAGCACCGTTCCCGACGTCACCGGCAGCGACTCCAGCACCGCGCGCTCCAAGCTCGAGAGCCTGGGCTTCAACGTGACCACCGCCGAGGTGGAGAGCACGCAGCCCGCCGGAATCGTGGTGGACCAGGAGCCGGGCGGCACCAGCCAGGTGCCCGCGGGCAGCACCGTCACGATCTACATCTCCACCGGGTCCTCCGGAGGCGGTTCGTCGGGTGGCGGATCGTCGGGTGGCGGATCGTCCGGCGGCGGTGGCTCGCAGCCCCCGGCTCCCTCGCCCAGCGGCGGGTCGTCGGGTGGCGGGTCGTCAGGCGGCGGGGCATCCCAGCCGCCCCCGCCCGGTTGATGAGGATCGCCGTGCTGGGAGGCGGCCGGAGCAGCGAGCATGACGTCTCGCTCGCATCGGCCGCCTCGGTGGCGACGGCCATCGACCAGGGCCGCTACGAGGTGCTCGAGGTCGCGATCTCGCGTGATGGCGCGTGGACCCTCGGCGATGCGCCGGTGGCCCTCGTGCCCGCCGCGGGAGACCAGGCCTGGCTCATGCCGCTCGCGGGCGGCGGCGCCCCCGTGGAGATCGACCTGGTGTTCCCGGTGCTGCATGGACCATGGGGCGAGGACGGCACCGTGCAGGGCCTGTGCGAGACCGTCGGGGTTCCCTACGTGGGCGCCGACGTGGCGGCGAGCGCCATTGGCATGGACAAGGCGATGTTCCACGTGGTGGCCGTGGCGGCGGGCATCCCCCGCGTGCAGACCCTGGTGCTCACGCACCGCGAATGGCTCGACGACGCCGCGGGCGTGCGCGAGCGCGTGGCCCGCGAGATCGGCTACCCGGCATTCGCCAAGCCCGCGCGGCTGGGGTCGAGCTTCGGCATCAGCCCCGTGCCCGACGAGCAGGCCCTGGGCCCGGCCCTGCAGCTGGCATTCGCCCACGACGACAAGGCGCTGGTGGAGCGCCGTGCCATGGGCCGCGAGGTGGAGGTGGGCCTGCTCGGAAACGACGACCCGCACGCGTCGCCCCTCGGGGAGATCATCCACGAGAACGACTGGTACGACCACGACGCCAAGTACCGCGAGGGCGGCATGCGGCTCGAGGTGCCTGCCGACGTGCCGGCGCAGGTGCAGGACCACGCCCGTGAGCTCGCCGTGCGCGCCTGGAAGGCCATCGGCTGCAGCGGACTCGCCCGCGTGGACTTCTTCCTCGAGGGCGACGACCTCTACGTGTCCGAGATCAACACGATCCCGGGCTTCACGTCCACGAGCGTGTGGGGCCGACTGATGGCCGGCGACGGGTTCACGTACCCCGAGCTCGTGCAGCGCCTGATCGACCTGGCCTTCGAGCGCCACGAGGCACGCCGCGCGTACAGGGGCTGACCCCGGGTGCCTCGCACCGCGGCGGACGGCATCGTCGTCGGCGTGATCGCCGATACGCACGTGGGGGAGTTCCTCGACGAGATCCCCGCGTGGGCGCTCGATGCACTCGAGGGCAGCGACCTCATCCTGCACGCCGGCGATCTGTCGGATGGCTCGGTGATCCCCGTGCTCGAGCGCATCGCGCCCGTGGTGGCCGTGCGCGGCGACCACGACCTGCCGGACGTCCCGCCGCTACCGGCGCGGGCCATCGTGAGCATCGGCGGCCGGCGCATCGGGCTCATCCACGGCAAGCGGCGAAGCTCGGACGCCCTGGTGGTGGCCGCGCACGCGGCCGCGGGACGGCGCCTCGGGTGGGATGCCAGGCGCATGCGCGCAATGGCCCGGGCATTCCGCGGGCACCGCGTGGACGCCGTGGTGTTCGGCCATTGGCATGAGGCGGTGAGCGCCACGGTGGACGGGGTGCTGGTGTTCTCGCCGGGCGCCGTATGCCCGTGGGGGAGCCTCGAGGGCGGTCGCGATCCGCGGCCGGGCGCCGCCGGCGTGGCAGACCGGATGGTGCGCCGCTATCGCGAGCAGCTGGGTGACGACTGCATGCGCCCGTCGGTGGGCCGGCTCGCGCTCGCGCCGACCGGCATCACGGCCGAGGTGATCAAGGGACCCTGACCGGCGCGTTGCCGTAGGCAATTCCCGTGCGGCGCCCGCGGGCCAGCCGCCCCCCCGGTGTCAGGCACGTAACCCAAGGGGTGGCGGCGATCGCAGCCGGGGATGATGCATTTGCGGCCCCCGCAAATGCCGATCCCGTTTCGGCGAGTGGCCGCCACCCCTTGGGTTACGTGCCCGCCACCGTGCGGGTTACGTGCCTGACACCGGATCCTGGCGCCTCGCCCTCGGGTGGGCGCGGTCGAAGTCGTCCTTCAGGTGGCTGGCGGTGATGTGCGTGTACACCTCGGTGGTGACCGGGCTCGCGTGGCCGAGGTGGGCCTGCACGTAGCGGATGTCCACGCCGGCCTGCACCAGGTGCGTGCCGCATGAGTGGCGCAGCGCATGCGGGAACACGCGCACGCCCTCGGAGACGAGTCCCGCGACGTCGGCCACGCGGTTGACCTCGCGCCACACATCGGAGCGGCCCACGCGCCTGCCGCGATTGCCGAGGAACACCGCATCGGCGTCGCGGTGGCGCTGCTGGTCGGGCCGGGGCTTCACGTCGCGGGCGCGAAGCTCCGGGCGTCCCGTGGCCAGGTAGCGCCTCAGGGCGTCGTGCGCCACCTGGGGTACAGCCACAGCACGATGCTTGCCACCCTTGCCCAGCACGATCACGTAGGGGTCGTCGGGATCGTCCAGGTGCAGCGCCGACACGTCGAGCCCCGCGGCCTCGGTGGCCCGCAGGCCGCAGCCGTAGAGCACCTCGATGAGCGCGCTGGCGCGCAGGCCCTCGGGGCCGGGCAGGGCGGCGGCGGCGTCGCACATGCGCCGCATCTGGGACGGCGAGAGCGCGGACACCTCGCGCGAGAGGCGATCCTGGCTGCGCGACGCCATCGCCGGGGGGCGAAGGTCCTCCACCGGGTTCGGCAGGTCGAGCGCACGCGACCACCATCGGCAGAAGGCCCGCACGGCCGCCACCCGCCGCGCGCGGCTCGAGGGACGACCACCCAGGCGGTCGCGCCAGTCCTGCCACCACCCGGACGGGATGCCCGACATCTGCTCCGCGGCCCGCCGGGCGGCGGG
>SXZC01000149.1 GCA_005788075.1 Actinomycetota bacterium | reverse complement strand
GCGGCGGCCCGGAACCCACCGGCCGCGGCCAGCGGGCGCGCCTCGGCGGCAGCCTCCGCGATCGCGCGGCCGATGGGGTGCTCGCTTCCCGACTCCGCGGCGCCGGCCAGGGCGAGCACCTCGTCGGCATCCCACCCGGCCGCGGGCGTGACGCCCGCCACCGTCATCACGCCCGCGGTGGGCGGGCCGGGCGTGTCGAGCACGGCCACCGTCACGCGCCGGGTGCTCTCGAGCACCTCGGGCCCGCGGATGAGGATGCCCAGCTGCGCCCCGCGGCCGGTGCCCACCATCAGCGCGGCGGGCGTGGCCAGGCCGAGCGCGCATGGGCATGAGATGACCAGCACCGCGACCGCGGCCGTCATGGCCTCGCCCGCGGCATGGCCGGTGGCCAGCCAGCCGATGAGGGTCCCGAGGGCGATGAGCAGCACCACCGGCACGAACACCGCGGCCACGCGGTCGGCGAGCCGCTGCACGGGCGCCTTGCCGGCCTGCGCGGCCTCCACCAGCCGGGCCACGCGGTGCACGGCGGTCTCCGACCCCACGCGCGTGGCCCGCACCACGATTCGCCCACCGGCATTCAGCGCGCCGCCCTCCACCGGGTCGCCCGGCCCCACCTCCACGGGCACGCTCTCGCCGGTGAGCAGGGCCCTGTCCACCGCCGAGGCGCCCTCCTCCACCTCGCCGTCCACCGCGATGCGCTCGCCGGGGCGCACCACCACCAGCTCACCCACCGCCACCGACGCCGCGGGCACCGCGTGCTCGGTGCCATCGCGCAGCACCACCGCCGTGTCCGGCGCCAGCGCGAGCAGTGCGCGGATGGCCTGGCCCGCGCTGCGGCGGGCGCGTGATTCGAGGAAGCGCCCGAGCAGCACCAGGGTGACGATGCCGGCGGCCACCTCGAAGTAGATCTCCGCCCCGCCCGAGTCGGAGGGCAGGAACGACATGTGCATGGTCATGCCAATCTCGCCCGCCCCCAGGAAGAGCAGCGCGACCACCGACCAGCCCCAGGCCACCGCCGAGCCGAGGGAGATGAGGGTGTCCATCGACGCCGACCGGTGCATGAGCGCCCGCCAGGCACCGACGTGGAAGGTCCACCCGCACCACCAGACCACCGGGGTGGCCAGGGCGAGCGACACCCACTGCCAGCCGGGGAACAGCAGCGGCGGGATCATCGACAGCAGCATGAGCGGCACCGTGAGCCACGCGGCCGCGATGAGCAGGTGACGCAGGCGATCGGTGGCCGCGGCCGCGGCGTCCCCGTCGGCCGGGGGAGCAGCTGACGCCGGCACGGCGTCATAGCCGGCCTTCCTCACCGCATCCACCAGCACGGCATCGTCCACGCCCGGCGGTGCCTCCACGTGGGCGCGCTCGGTGGCCAGGCTCACCGACGCGGTGACCCCGTCAACCTTGTTGAGGGCCTTCTCCACGCGCGATACGCACGCCGCGCAGGTCATGCCCTCGATCAGCAGGTCGTGCTCAGGCAACCTCGTACCCGGCCTCGACGATGGCGTCGCGCACCAGGCGGTCGTCGGCGTCGCCCTCCACCAGCACGGTTCCCGTTGCCACGTTCACCGCCACGGCCGTCACGCCGGGGACCGCCCCGACCTCGTTCTCCACCGCCACGCGGCAGTGGTCACAGGTCATGCCCGTGACCTCGTAGACACGACTCATCCCGGAACCTCCTTTTCCGCCGACGCTAACACCGGCGTCAAGGGGTCAGGCGGGCGGGAGCTCCTCGGCCTCGATGAGCACCGCCGTGACGCCGGAGATCGTGAGCAGGCGCCGCACGGCGTCGGAGGGGGCGTGCAGGCGGATCGCCGCCGCGCCCTCGCGGGAGCGCTCGTTGGCGGCGATGAGCGCGCCGAGGCCGCGGCTGTCCATGAAGGTGACGGCGGCGAGGTCGACGTACACCGTGCGCCCATCGCGCTGGGCGTCTGTGAGCACGGACGAGACGTCCGGAAGCGTGCTGGCGTCCACGACGCCCGCGACCGTGACGACGATGCCCGAGGGGCGTTCGTCCGTTGTTACCGTGACCTGTGCGTTGCTGGGTTCCGACATGGCGGGCGGGGAGACTACCCTTCCTGACCGGTAACGTGCCGCCGGGCCCGAAGGCCCCCTTTTCAACGCGCGAGAGGCCGCAGTGAAGAAGCTCCCGATCTGGATCGTCACCACGTTGTTCCTGCTGGGCATCATCACGACGTACGTGGGGTGGATCGACCGCCACGAGGTCGGATATCTGCCGTTCGCGCTGGGAGTCGTCTGGATCCTCTTCTCGCTCGCCTCGGCGCCCCGCATCTTCGCCGACGACTGACCCCGTGCCGGGCATGCCCCCGGCATCCGGCTAGGCTCGCCGCGTGAGCACGGCCTCCCCCACCACCCTCGGGCTCACCTCCGCCGAGGCCGAGCGCTACCTGGCCGAGCACCCTCCGCGCCGGGGCCCGCGCAGCAGCAGGTCGTTCGCCGACATCGTCTGGTCGAACACCTTCACGCTGTTCAACCTCATCCTGATCATCCTGCTGATCCCGCTGGCGATGTTCGGGCTGTGGGGCGACATGCTGTTCGGGGGCGTGCTCGTGGCCAACATGGCCATCGGGATCATCCAGGAGACGCGCGCGAAGCGGGCCCTCGACCGGCTGGCGCTCCTCGTGGCGCCGCACGGGCGCGTGCTGCGCGACGGCGAGCCGGTGGAGCTGGCCATCGCCCAGATCGTGCCGGGTGACGTGGTGCTGCTCGAGCCCGGCGACCAGGTGGTGGCCGACGGCGAGCTGGTGACCGCCACCGCGCTGAGCCTCGACGAATCGGTGCTCACCGGCGAATCGGATGCCGTGGCGAAGGAGGCCGGCGACCAGGTGCTCTCGGGCGCCTTCTGCGTGGTGGGGAGCGGCGCGTACCGCGTCACGGCCGTGGGGGCCGACTCGTTCGCCGAGCGCCTCGCCGCAGAGGCCAAGGGAACGCGCACCCAGCTCTCGCCGCTGCAGCTGGACATCAACCGCATCCTGCGCTTCATCATCGTGGTGCTGGTGCCGCTGGCGGTGCTGATGATCCTCTCCACGATCTGGCTCGACTTCGGCGGCGCGGCGGCGTCGGTGCAGCGCGTGGTGGCCGCGCTCGTGCCCCTGGTGCCCGAGGGGCTCGTGCTGCTCGCGAGCCTCACCTTCGCGGTCGCCGCCGTGCGGCTCGCGCGCCTCGGCACGCTCGCCCAGCAGCTCAACGCCATCGAGAGCCTCGCGAGCGTGGACACCGTGTGCGTGGACAAGACCGGCACCCTCACCGAGAACCGGCTCGAGGTATCGGGCGTGCTCGCGGCCCCGGGCCGCGACGAGCAGGAGGTGCGCCGGGCGGCCGGGCTGCTCGCCGCCAGCGCGGCGTCGCGCAACTCCACGGCCGAGGCGATCCTCGCGGCCATGCCCGCCGATGCCATGGTGCCCACGGCCGAGGTGCCGTTCGCGTCATCGCGCAAGTGGAGCGGCGTCACCCTCGACGGCCACGGGACGATCGTGATGGGGGCGCCGGAGATCCTCGAGCGCGTGGGCGTGGACGTGCCGCCCGAGCTGCAGTCGGCCATCGCCGACGCACAGGCCCAGAGGCGGCGCGTGCTGCTGGTGGCCACCGCCGACGCGCCGCTCGACGAGCAGCAGGACGGCATGGGCCACCTGCCGGGCATGCACGCCGCCGGCGCCGTGGTGCTGGAGGAGGCGCTGCGGCCCGATGCGCCCGACACCGTGCGATTCCTCGAGGCCGAGGGCGTGCAGGTGAAGGTGATCTCGGGCGACGGGGTGGGCACGGTGCAGGCGGTGGCCGCCGCATGCGGGGTAACCGGCGCCGAGAACGCCATCCAGGGGCCGGACCTGCCGGACGACCCCGAGGCGCTGCGCGAGATCGTGCGCACCACCGCGGTGTTCGGGCGCATCACGCCCGAGCAGAAGCGCGCGCTCGTCCAGGCCATGACCGCCAACGGGCGCTACGTCGCGATGATCGGCGACGGCGTCAACGACGTCCTCGCGCTGAAGGACGCCCGCCTCGCCGTGGCCATGGGCAACGGCAGCCAGATGGCCAAGGGCGTTGCCGACCTCGTGCTGCTCACCAATGCGTTCTCCACGCTGCCGAAGGCCATCGAGGCCGGCCGGCAGATCATCCGCAACACCCACCGGGTGGCCAAGCTCTTCATCACGAAGTCGGTCTACTCGGCCATCATCCTGCTGGCGTTCGCGCTGATCCCCGTGGCGTTCCCCTTCCTGCCCCGGCAGCTGTCCATCACCTCGTCGCTCACCATCGGCATACCGGCGTTCTTCCTGGCGCTGGCGAAGAGCGAGGGGCCCGTGCACCGCGAGGGCTTCATGCGCAGCCTCGGGGCCTTCGCGATACCCGCGGGCGTGGTGATCGCCCTGGCCATCACCGCGTCGTACCTGCTCGCCCGCGACGTGTTCTCCGCCACGCTGTCCGAGGCCCGCACCGCGTCGGTGCTCACCGCCACCCTGCTCGGGCTCGCCGTGGTGGTGGAGCTCGAGCGCGGCCCCGAGCGCAACCGCGTGCGCCGCTGGGTGTGGGGCATGGTGGCGGGATTCCTCGTGCTTCTCACCATCGGCCTCTACATCCCATTCCTGCGCGACTTCTTCGAGGTGGGCATCCCCACTCCCGGCCAGTGGCTGCTCATCGCCGTGGTGGTCGTGGTGGGCATCGCGGCGCTGCTGGCAGTGCGGCGCATCCCGTGGCTGCGGCGCATCGAGGAGTATGCACCCCGCGAGCCGCGGGCGAGCGGGCCGGGGAGCTAGGCCGGCAGGTCGATGCGCTCGATGGCCGTGGCGCGGCCGTCGGGCTCGGCGCGCACCAGCACCGCCTGCAGGCGCACGTCGCCCGTGGCCGGCTCCCACTTGGCGGGCATGCCGGTGAGGAACCTCCGCAGCACGGGCTCCTCGCGCACGCCGATCACCGAATCGTGCGGGCCGGTCATGCCGATATCGCTGATGTAGGCCGTGCCGCCGGCGAGCACCTTCTCGTCGGCGGTGGGCACGTGGGTATGGGTGCCGAGCACCGCCGTGACCCGGCCATCGAGGTGGCGCGCCAGGGCGATCTTCTCGCTGGTGGCCTCGGCGTGGAAGTCGACGATGATCAGCGGGGTCTCGCGCCGCATGCGGTCGACGAGGTCATCGGCCACGGCGAACGGGCTCTGCGCCGCGTCGATGAACACCGACCCGATGAGGTTGATCACGCCCACGCGGAAGCCCCCCCGGGCGTCCACCACCACGGTGCCCGAGCCCGGACCACGCGTGCTGAGGTTGGCGGGCCGGAGCACCCGGCGGTCCTCCTCGAGGGTCTTGAAGAACTCCGGGCGCCGAAATGTGTGGTTGCCGCCCGTGAGCACGTCGGCGCCTGCCCTGATGAGCGCCTCGGCCTGCTTGGGCGTGGTGCCCGATCCGTGGGCGGCGTTCTCGGCGTTGACCACCACGATGTCGGGCTGGTGCTGCTCGCGCAGCTTCGGCAGGGAGTCCTCGGCGGCGCGCATGCCCGCTCCCCCGAAGACGTCGCCCACCACCAGGGCGGTGAAGCCGGCCACTAGACGCCCGGCCCGGTGGCCTGGCGCAGGAGCTCCACCTGCACGTTGTTGCCGGCGTCGTTGGTGTACCGGGCGATCTCGAAGCGGGCCACGCGCGAGAGGTCGCGCACGCGGCCGATCACGGTGCGGCCCGCGCCCACCGCCGTGCCCACCCGGGGCACGATGCCGTCGGGGCCCGGCTCGATGTGGTTCACGCGCACCGCGACATCGGGCACGCCGGCCGGGGTGATGACGATCTCGAGGCCCTCCGGACGCCCTGCGATGCGATGCGGGATGACCGCCGTGACCACCCCGTCGACCGGGCTGTACACCGTGGTGCCTGCCGGGGCGCCCACGTCGACGCCCGACGTGCCGGGCGCGCCGCCCTCGTCGGACGCCACGTTGTGCGACACGCCCGCCGCCGGGGCCATGTTCACCGCGCCCGGCTCGCCGACGGCGTGGAACAGCACGGCGGTCACCTGCTTCTCGGCCACGGGCAGCACGACCTCCACGAGGCCCGCGCGGGCGAGGACCACGCGCTGGGGGGCCGGGGAGTCGTCGACGGCCGACGGGGGCACCGGCGACGCCAGCTGCCCGCTGGGCACTGCGGCCTCCCCACCGGATCCGGTGTCGTAGAAGGCGAGGACGATCGCGGCGATGATCACGGCCACCAGCACGGCGGGCGCCACGACGGTGAGCAGCGCGCGGTTGCTCCGGTGCCGGTCCGCCTGGCGACGCACGGCGCGCCGTGACCGAAGCTCATCTCGGGTAAGGGGCGGCATGGGCATCGGAAGGGTAGTCCAGAGCCTCGCGGGCTCAGGCCCCGGGGGGCCGCGATACCATGCCCGGCATGAGCAGCCGCCAAGCCACAGTGCCGCCGTGGGCATGGATCGGCACGGCAGCGGCCATCGTCGTGATGGTGTGGATCGCGGGGCAGACGCTCGGCCGGGTGCTGTTCGTCTTCCTCGTGTCGCTGGTCATCGCCCTGCTGCTCAACCCCCTGGTGCGCATGGTGCGGCGCGCGCACGTGCCGCGCGGCCTCGCGGTGGCCACCGTGTTCCTGTCGGTCCTCGGCGTGGTGGCGGCCGCGATCGTGCTGCTCATCCCGCCCATCCAGGAGCAGATCAACACGATCCGGGCCAACCTGCCGCTCTACACCGACCAGGCGCAGCGGCAGGTGCAGAACCTTCAGGGCTTCTTCGACCGCAACAGCATCGACGTCGACGTGCAGGAGCGCGCGGCGGCGGCGTTCGCCGCCATCAAGGGGTGGGCGAACGACCTCTCCGGCAACGCGGTGTCGTACTCGCTCAGCGCCCTCGGCGCGCTGGTGATCATCATCATCATCATCGTGGCCGCGGTGTACATGCTGCTCGACGCCCCGCAGATCGCCCGGGCGGCCCGGCGCCTCGGCGGGCCCTCGGCCGCGCAGTTCCTCGTGCGCACCGAGCGCACGCTGGTCGAGTACATCAAGGCCCAGACCCTCGTCTGCCTCATCATCGCCGTGAGCACCGGGGTGGTCCTGTGGATCCTCGGCGTCACCGGCGTGTTCCCCCAGGGCGCCACCTACGCCGTGCTGTTCGCGGCGTGGATCTTCCTCATGGAGTTCATCCCGTACATCGGGCCCATCCTTGGCGCCATACCCCCCGTGCTGCTCGCCCTGTTCATCTCGCCGTGGACGGCGCTCTGGGTGCTCATCGCGTTCATCGCGATCCACCAGTTCGAGGGGCACGTGGTGGTGCCCCAGGTGATGGGCGACGCCGTGGGCGTGCACCCGCTGGTGGTCATCTTCGGGGTGCTCATCGGCGAGGAGCTCTACGGCTTCATCGGCATCATCCTCGCGGTGCCCGTGGTGGTCATCCTCAAGGAGACGGCCGTGTACCTGAGCGAGCGCATGGGCTGGTTCGGCCTCTCGCCCGCCACCGCGGGCGCCCCACCCGGCCCGGTGGCCGAGGCGTCGGACCAAGACACCCTCACCGGCCTCAAGCTGCCACCGCGGCGCGCGCCGGCCACCGCGGCGGACGCGGACGCCCCCGACGCGGGCGACACGCTCGATGTCACCGGCGTCACGCAGGCCCAGCCCGCGCGCCCAACCGGCGCGGACTGACCGGCGCACATGGGCGCCCCCCTCCTCGAGGCGCGCGGCATCACGCGCAGCTACGGGTCGTTCGAGGCCCTGGCGCCGGTCGACCTCACATTCGCCCGGGGCGAGCGCGTGGCGCTCACCGGGCCGAACGGCGCGGGCAAGACCACCCGGCTCACGATCCTCGCCGGGGTGCAGGCCCCCAGCGGCGGCACGCTCGAGTGGACGGGGGAATCTGCCTCGAAGGTGGGCTGGGTGCCGCAGCGGCCGGCGCTATACCCCCGCCTCACGACCCGCGAGAACCTGCGGCTCTTCGCGGGGCTCGAGGGATCGGACGACCCGCCCGCCACCGCGGACGAGCTCATCCGCCGGGCCGATCTGGGTGACTTCGCCGATCGCCGGGCCGGGGCGCTGTCCACCGGCACGATGCAGCGGCTCAACCTGGCCATCGCGCTCGCCGGGGCGCCCAGCCTGCTGCTGCTCGACGAGCCCACCGGCACGCTGAGCCCCGACCAGCGGGTGCGCCTGTGGCAGTGGCTCGCCGACCTGGTCCGATCCGACGACATGGCGCTGCTGTTCTCCACCCAGTCGGTGGAGGAGGCCGCGCGCCACGCCGACCGCGTCATCGTGCTGGCCCGCGGTCGGCTGGTGCATGACGGCCCCGCGAACGCCCTCGATGAGGCCTCGTTCATGGCACTGGTCGGGGACGACGCATGAAGGCGATCCGCGCGGGCCGGCTGCTCTTCGGCAAGGACCTCCGCGTGCTCGGACGCAGCCGCGGGCTGGTGGCGGTGCTCATCGGCTACCCGATCGTCATCGCGATCCTCCTCGCAATCGCGCTGTCCGGAGGCGATCGCCGGCCGGCCATCGCATTCGTCAACCTCGACGCCGGGGCCCGCACGGTGCAGGTGGGCGAGGAGCGCCTCTCGGTGGACGACTACGCCGCTCGCCTCGAGGACGACGTCGACCTCGTGCGCCTCACGCCCGCGCAGGCCGACGAGGCCCTCGCCGACGGGCGCGTGAGCGCCGTGCTCACCGGTCCCGAGGGCTTCATCACCGACCTGCAGTCGGGGCTCAAGCCGCCCGTCCTGCAGCTCGCCACGAACCCCCGCTCGCCCATCGAGGCGCAGGCGATCGAGCGCAACCTCGAGTCGGCGGTTTTCCGCCTCAACCAGGCGCTCGCCACCGCGTACGTCACCCAGGTGCTCAACCTCGTCGACCTCATCCAGAAGGGGGGCACCGTGGGCATCTTCGGGAGGTCGGGCACGCTGCTCGGCCTCGAGGAGAGCGAGCGGAACCTCGCGCAGGTGCAGAAGGCGCTGATCGCCGACGGGAAGCCCGCGCTCGCCAAGAAGGTGGCGGGCCTGCGCGATTACATCAGCGGCGTGGGCGGCAACCTCGAGCTCGCCAAGCCCGCCGCGCAGGCCATCGCCAGCCCGATCCGCCTCGAGGTGCGCGAGGGCCCGCCGGGTCGCGAGCCGCTCTCGGCGCTCGGCATCGCGGGCGCCCTGGTGGTGGGCATCGGCCTGGTCGGCGTGCTCCTGGCCGCCGCGCTGCTCTCGGCCGAGCGCGAGGACCACGTGCTCTCGCGCCTGGGACGCGGACTGGCGGGTGCCGGCACGATCATCTGGCAGAAGGCGCTGCTGGCCGCCATCGCCTGCACGATCGTCGGCTACGTGCTGCTGGGCATCGTGGCGCTCTCGACGTCGATCACCATCGGCAGGTGGCTGCTGTGGCTGCCCGCCCTCCTGCTGGCCGGCCTGGCGTCGGGGGCCTTCGGCCTCTTGGTGGGCGCGCTCGCCCGCGAGACCCGCACCGCGCTGCTCGCCGGGCTCATGCTCGCGCTGCCGCTCGCCGTGATCGCCCTCATCCCGGGCAACGACATCGCCTACTGGGTCAGCGCCTTCGCCGGCTTCGGGCCGGCCGCACGCATCTTCCAGGGCCTGCTGGTCGATCCCGAGGTCACCTCGTCCACGTACGTCGGCATGGGCATCCTCGCGGTGGTGGCACTGGTGTACGGGGTCGCGGCGCGCGTGGCGCTCGGGCGCCGCATGCACGCGTAGGCGCACCAGCCCCGCGTCAGTCGCGCAGCGCCGCACCGAGCATGGCGAGGAACTCCTCGTGGGGCACCTCGCGTGCGCCGAAGCGCGCCACGTGCCCCGACATCATCTGCACGTCGATCAGCTCGGCGCCTCCGATGCGCGCCACCTCGATGAGGCCCGCCAGGGCGGCGTTGCCCCCGTCGGGCGCGCGGTGGAACATGCTCTCGGCCGTCATGAAGCGCCTGAGCCACACGCCGAAGAGGCCACCCACGAGCCGGTCGCCGTCCCAGGCCTCCACGCTGTGCGCGATGCCCTCCGCATGCAATGCGTCGTACGCCGCCGCGAGGCGCGGAGTGAGCCACACGCCACTTCGCTCCCCGCCGCACGCGCGCACCACCTCGGCGAACGCCGCGTCGATGCGCACCTCGTAGCCCCGGCGCCGCAGCATGCGCCTCACGGTGGCGGGCACGCGGGCCTCATCCGGCACGATGACGGCCCGGGGGTCCGACACGTACCAGCCGACGGGGTCGCGCGATCCCGCCTCGTCCATGGGGAATGCGCCCTGCAGGTAGCCCTGCACCATCTGGCCGGGCGCAAGGCCAACCGCCCCGGGTTCATGCGGGTCACCGCCGTCGGCCACGCAAGCGACGATACACTCGCAAGCCGTGCAGGTCCCGACCACACAGGCCGGCGCGGCGGCGGGAACCTTCCCGGCCGTGCGCCACCGCAGGCTCCGTCGCACCGAGGGCATGCGCCGCCTCGTCCGCGAGGCCGTGCCCCGCCCGTCGCAGCTGGTGCTGCCGATGTTCGCGGTGGAGGGATCGGGCGTGCGCCAGCCCGTGGACGCGCTGCCGGGCGTGGCGCGCCTCTCGCCCGACCTGCTGGTGGAGGATGCCCGCGCCGCGCACGAGGCGGGCATCGGCGGGGTGCTGCTGTTCGGGGTGACCGACCAGAAGGACGCCGTGGCCACGTCGGCCCACTGCGATGACGGCGTGGTGCAGCAGGCGGTGCGCGCCCTCAAGGCGGCGCTGCCCGACCTGGTGGTGATCACCGATGTGTGCCTCTGCGCCTACACCGACCACGGCCACTGCGGCCTGCTCGACGATGACGGCGAGGTGGCCAACGACCCCTCGCTCGAGGTGCTGGCGCGCACGGCCGTGAGCCATGCCGATGCGGGTGCCGACGTGGTGGCGCCCAGCGACATGATGGATGGCCGCGTGGCGGCGATACGGCAGGCGCTCGATGACGCCGGCCACGAGGGCGTGTCGATCATGAGCTACTCGGCCAAGTACGCCTCGGCGTTCTACGGGCCGTTCCGCGAGGCGGCCGGATCCGCGCCGGGCCATGGCGACCGCCGCGGGTACCAGATGGACCCGCCCAACGCACGCGAGGCCGTGCGCGAGGTGCGCGAGGACGAGGCCGAGGGCGCGGACATGGTGATGGTGAAGCCCGCCGCCACCTACCTCGACGTCATCCGCGCCGTGCGCGAGGCCACCGACCTGCCGGTTGCCGCGTACCACGTGAGCGGCGAGTACTCGATGGTCAAGGCGGCGGCCGAGCGCGGTTGGCTCGACGAGCGTCGCGCAATGATGGAGACGCTCACCGCCATCGTGCGGTCGGGCGCGGACATCGTCATCACCTACGCGGCGGTCGACGCCGCGCGGTGGATCCAGGAGGAGCTATGAGCACCACCGAGGCGACCCCCCGCGTGCGGCACAAGCCCGATGAGGTCGACCAGCGGCTGCTGAATGAGCTGCAGGCGGGCATCGCGATGGACCACCGGCCGTTCCTCGACATCGCCGAGCGCGTCGGGATCGGCGAGGACGAGGTGCTCGCCCGCATGGCGGTGCTGAAGGACGCCGGGATCATCCG
>SXZC01000148.1 GCA_005788075.1 Actinomycetota bacterium | reverse complement strand
CGGAACTTCCCCTGACGCTCTGGATCACCGTCTACATCGGCAGCTTCATCGTGGTGGTGCTCGTCGGCATCAGCGAGAAGCTGCCGCGGCGGGCCGCGTGGATCGGCGTGAGCGCGGCGCTGGTCGTCGCCATCGTCTTGCTCGCGGGTGCATCCCTGGTGCTCGACAGGCCCTACGGCTCGCTGGCCCCCATCGAGCCCGACGCCATGCGCAACTCCCTCGCGGTGGTGGAGTCCAACCAGCCGGCGAACTCACCGGTCATCGCTCCCTGCTGACCGCCTTCGGGACCGCCACCACGGTGGCGTTGACCGAGCGGGCGTCGCCGGCGGAGCCGCGCGAGGGCGTGGTCACCACCTGGATCGCCAGCGTCGGCCTCGTGCGGAGAAGACCCTTCGCGTACGCGTTGAGTGCCAGCGCCGCCGTGGCTGTCGTGCCCGCGGGCACGACCAGCGTCTTCACCGCGAGCGACTTCCACTGGGCACGTCGGGCTGCCGAGGCCTTCGTGCGATGCCGGAGCGTCACCGCGACCACGCATCGGGCAGCGGCTGAGCCGGAGCACTGCAGGGGAATCGTCACCCTCCCCCGCCGCGCGACCAGACGCAGGGGCGTGGCCCCGCGCACCCGTATCGCCATTGGCGTGAGGGCCTCGGGCGTCACGCCGGCGACGGCGGGGATTCCGGCATCACCGGTGCCCGGCATGGAT
This sequence comes from Actinomycetota bacterium, assembly GCA_005788075.1. GTDB lineage: Bacteria > Actinomycetota > Thermoleophilia > Miltoncostaeales > Miltoncostaeaceae > SYFI01. The sequence goes on along the minus strand of SXZC01000148.1, from coordinate 4,266 downwards.
GCGGGCGGCACCGCTGCCATCGCAGCTGCGAGGTCGAGGCGCTTGCCCGTGACGGTCTTGCCGGCGAGCGCTGGAGTGAGCGCGCCGGTGTCGAGCAGCAGCGCGCGGAGCTGCGCGACGGTGAGCGAGGGGCTCTTCGCAAGCAGCAGGGCGGCCGCGCCAGCGACATGCGGCGTCGCCATCGAGGTGCCGCTGAGCGCCTCGTAGCTGCCCGACGCTGGCTGTGCGCCGATGCACCTCACCGTGGGCTCGGCCACGGCGAAGTAGGGCCCTGACGAGCCGAACGTGCGCGGGGGCGATGGCACCAGGCGGAAGCGCACCTGAACGCTGCTGGCCCCGTCGAAGGACTCCAGCGAAGCGCGCAGTTCGTCGAATGTCCCGCCCGTGTTCTCCAGCGACGTGACCACGCCGACCGGGCTCCAATCGGGGTCTCCGGTTCGCTGCGCTTCGATTGCCACCTGATCGGACGCACCAAGGGCTACTGCAGCGCGAAATTCGATCCGGCATCCCGTGCCCGCGGTGAGGGCGATGGTCGGACTCGTGAGGCGCCGGGTCGCGTCAGCAGCGGACCCATTCGTCCACACATATACCGGCGGGCCGGGATCCTCGGTCGACCAGAAGCCGCTGGAGGGGGACTTCGTCCACTGCCTGATGTCGCCGAGTGCCGGCGGTGAGGTGACATTGACGAAGGGGGCGATGTAGGTGCTCTCCACCGACGAGCCCGGCGCCCCGAGATCGACGGACACCGAGCCGAAGTTGGAGTACGGCGCGAGCGCCGGGGGCGATGGCGCCACCGGGGAGTCGAGGGCCGCCACGCAGATGAGGTTCGCCGAGCTCACCGCGCATGGGTAGAGCGGAGTCACGTCGTTGTTGTCCCCGACTTGGTCGGGGCCGCCGTTGCCTGCGGCTGCCACGAACAGGGTCTGCGGGTACTGCCGGATCACGTTCGTGTACGGAATCGCATCTGCCGGGTCATTCGACGTGAACGACGCGTTCACCACGCGACTGCGCTGCGCGGCCCATGCAAGGGCAGCCACGACGTCGTCGGTCGCCGCGGTCCCGAACATGCCGAAGGCACGCGCGGGCAGGATGCCGACGCGCCAGTTGACCCCCGTGACGCCGAGGCCGTTATTGCCGACCGCGCCGATGGTGCCGGCGACATGGGTGCCGTGGCCGTTCAGGTCGACCCACGCCGAGTCGCCAGATGTGCCGATGAAGTTCCGGCCGAGGTCAGCGCGGAGGTTGGTGGCGAGGTCGGGGTGAGCCGGCACGATACCGCTGTCCACGACCCCCACCACGACCACGGTGCTGCCCGTCGTGGCGTCCCATGCCGCGGAGGCACGGATGTCGGGCAGCCCCCAGAGAAGGTTCGCCGCGTAGTAGGGATCGTTGGGCACTACGGCCAGGCGGGCCGTGCCATTCGGCACCGCCCATGCGACCTCGGGGCGGGTGCGCAGGTCATCGAGGGCGGCGGACACCGCGACACCTTCGGGCAGGACCAGGGTATGGGTGCGCGGTAGTCCCGCGATGGGTTGCTGGCCGATGGCATCCACCGACTGGATGGCATCGGAACGATCGGACACCGAGGTGCCGGGGTCGAAGCGCACGATGACCTCGCGGGGCGTCGGCTGCTGGAGCGCGTTCTCGGGAATGCCCACCGCCCCGGACGCGGGAGCCGCCGCGACGGCAAGGGCACTGGCCGCGATGCCGGCGGCCGTGAGGGCGAGGCGCTTCACGCAGTCAGGATAAGCCGCGTCGCGCCGACCACGGCGCTTCGCGGGGGTCTCCGAACGGAATCAGAACAGTTGGTTCTCGCCCGCGAAGATCTCGCTCACCGACTCGTCGCAGAAGACGTTGTGGATGGTGTCGGCGAGGATGCGATCGACCGACAGCACCTTGATCTTGCCGTCGGCGGCGCCATCGACGCAGTCGACCGTATCGGTGACCACGATCTCCTCGATCACCGACTCGGAGAGGCGCTCGTAAGCCTTGCCCGAGAACAGACCGTGCGTGGCCGCGGCCAGCACCTTGGTGGCCCCCGCCTTCTTCACCACCGCGGCGCCGGCGCACAGCGTGCCGGCGGTGTCGATCATGTCGTCGATTAGCAGGGCGGCCTTGCCGTCCACATCACCGATGAGGAAGGTGATCTCGGCCTCGTTGTGCTCGGGGCGCTGCTTGGCCAGCACGGCGAGGCGGGCGCCGAGCTTCTCGGCGAAGTGGTTGGCCAGCTTGGCGCGGCCGGCGTCGGGCGACACCACCACGAGGCCCTCGGGGAAGTCGCCCGCGAACTGCCTCTCGGTGAAGTGGTCGGCGAGGATCGGCGTGGCGGTCATGTGGTCGACCGGGATCTGGAAGAAGCCCTGGATCTGGCCGGCGTGAAGGTCCATGGTGAGCACGCGGTCCACTCCGGCGGCCTCGAGCAGCTGCGCCACGAGGCGCGCGGTGATGGGCTCGCGCGGGCTGCTCTTCTTGTCCTGGCGCGAGTAGCCGTACCAGGGCATGACCGCCGTGATGCGGTGCGCCGAGGCAAGCGTGGCCGCGTTGATCATGATGAGCAGCTCCATGAGCGACTCGTTCACCGGGGTGCTCGTGGACTGCACCAGGAAGATGTCGGCGCCGCGGATGCTCTCGTCGAACCGGACGTACACCTCGCCGTCCTGGAACCGCTCGATGCGGACGTCCCCGAGCTCGATGCCGAGGCGGTCGGCGATCTTCTGCCCGAGCTGCTTGCTGGACGTGCCGGCGAACACCATGAGCCGCTTGGAGTCGTCGCGGTCGATGCTCTTGGTCCCCACTACTTCTCCCCCGCCTCGGAGTCTTTGTCCTTGGCGCGCTTGGCGCGCGCCTCGGCCTTCGCGGTGAAACCCTCGATGTTCTCCTGCCGCGCGCGGGCGATTCCCAGCGCGCCCTCGGGTACGTCGCCGGTGATTATGGAGCCGGCCCCGGTCATCGCCTTGTCGCCGATGGTCACCGGGGCCACCAGCACGCAGTCGCTGCCGGTCTTCACGCCCGAGCCCACCGTGGTGGAGTGCTTGCGGAACCCGTCGTAGTTGGCGGTGATGTTGCCCGCGCCGATGTTGGTGTCGCTGCCGATGTCGGCGTCGCCCATGTACGACAGGTGCGGCACCTTCGAGCGCTCGCCCAGCCGCGTGTTCTTCATCTCCACGTAGGTGCCGGCCTTGCTGCCGTCCTCCATGGTCACGCCCGGGCGCAGGTAGGCGAACGGGCCGACCGTGCAGCCCTTCCCCACCGTCGACGCCAGCACGTGGGCGCTCACCAGCACCGAGCCGTCGCCCACCACCGAATCGGCCACCAGCACGTCGGGGCCGATCTCGCAGCCCCCGCCGATGGCCGTGGCGCCCTTCAGCACCGTGCCGGGCCAGAGCGTGGTGTCCTGGCCCACGGTGACCCCGGCGTCCACCAGAACGCGCGAGGGGTCGGGCATGGTCACTCCGCTCACCATCAGCTCGTGGCGCAGCCGCTGCTGGATGACCGCCTCGCACCCGGCCAGGTCGGCGCGCGTGTTGATGCCCTGCACCACCGTGGCGTCGGGCGCCACCATGGCCCCCACCTCGCCCTCGATGATGGGCAGCACGTCGGGCAGGTAGAGCTCGCCCTGCGAGTTGTCGGTGCCGAGGCCCTCGAGCGCCGTGGCCAGCGCCGCGCGGTCGAACGCGAAGAGCCCCGCGTTGATCTCGCGCACGGCCAGCTGGTCGTGGTCGGCATCGCGGGCCTCCACCACGCTCACGCCGCGGTGATCGCGGATCACCCGTCCGTACGAGCCGCCGTCATCGAGGATCGCCGTGACCATCGTGGCGGCCCGGCCGCTTCGCTGGTGGTCGGCCACGAGGGCATCCACCAGCGCAGGGTCCACCAGCGGGGTGTCGCCGCACATCACCACCACGGTCTCCACCGACGGGTCGAGCTCGGCGATGCCGATGCGCGTGGCGCCGCCGGTGCCGTCGCGCACCTCCTGCAACCCGGTGCGCATGCCCTCGGGCAGGGCCGGGCGCACCTCGTCGCCCTCCGGGCCCAGCACCACCACGACGCCCTCGGGCGCGATGCCCCCGAGGGCATCGAGGGCCCAGAGGATCATCGGCCGGCCCGCGAGGGGGTGGAGCACCTTCGGGAGGCGGCTCTTCATGCGGGTTCCATGACCCGCGGCAAGGACGATGGCGCCGACGCTCAACTCGCTGGTCTCATCCTTCTTTTGCCTGGTTGGGGCGGGAGGATTCGAACCCCCGCTCGCGGGACCACAACCCGCTG
>SXZC01000147.1 GCA_005788075.1 Actinomycetota bacterium | reverse complement strand
GCTGAGGTCGCCCTCGCAGGCGATGACGTCGGGCTTGTTCTCCTTCACCCACTCCGACAGCTCCTCGAGCCGCCCCTTGCCGAGGTACAGGCGCGGGTCCGGGCGGTCGCGGTGCTGCACCACGCGGTGCACCACGAGCGCTCCGGCGGTGTCGAGCAGGTCGCCCATCTCGGTGAGGCGGTCGTCCTCCTCCACCGGCGAGCAGTTGAGCGACGCGATGAGCACGGCCTTCTCGGCCTTGCCCACCTCGTGAAGGCCCCGCTTGTCGTCGGGATCCTCCTCGCGCCAGGCGCGGCCGCGGTAGGTGCGCTGGAGCTCCCTACCCACTGCTCACCGGGCCCTCCAGGTCGTCGCCGGTCGTGGCCTTGCGCATGAGGTCAACCGTGCGCAGCACCGCCTCGTCATCGATGGGGCCCTCGGCGATGACCAGCAGCGACACCCTGCCCACCACCACGTTGAGCGCACGGGCGTCCTCGGCGCGGAAGCCCTGCGAGCCTCCGTACTGCGAGGGGGTCCACGGCGTGCCGCCCGGGACGGCCGCCTTGGCCACCTGGCCGCCGATGGCCCGGGCCGGCTCGCTGTCGTCCCATAGGCTCGCCACGGCGACGAGTCGTGCCCCGTCGGAACCGGTCCACGTGCGCGTGGCCGCGCCACGCAGCCCGCCGTCCTTCGCGCCCTTGGCCAGCCCCGGGATGGACTCCCCGAGGGCGGCTTTATCGAACTCGCCCGAGCCGGTCTTCACCTCGGGACCGGCGATGTCGAGCCCCGGGCGCGTGGGGAGCACGCGCACGATGAAGGCCGGATCGGCCTCCACGCTGTCCTGCGCGGCCACGCCGCCGCCGGCGCAGCCCGCGAGCAGGGGAACGCAGGCGACGGCCGCCACGAGGGCCATAACCCTTAACCGATGCACAATGGCCGCTCGCCGGGATCGCGTCATGAACGCTCTTATACTGACATGCGATCGGGGTTTCCCCCGCGTGAGAACGACATCTGGAGGACTGATGGGCTCCGGCGCCACCACTGGCTGGAACTACTTCAAGACCGCGCTGCTCATGGCCGCCCTCACGGGCGTGCTCGTGCTGCTGGGCGGGCTCATCGGCGGATCGACCGGGCTCATCGTCATGGTCGTCATCGCCGTCGTCTTCAACTTCGCGATGTACTGGGGCAGCGGCAAGATGGCCCTCAAGATGTCGCGGGCCGTGGAGGTGTCACCCGAGGAGGCGCCTGAGCTGCACGCCATGGTCGATCGCCTGGCCGCGCGGGCCGGGTGCCCGAAGCCCGGCGTGTACGTCACGCCCGACCAGCAGCCGAACGCCTTCGCATGCGGCCGCAACCCCAAGCACGCGGCCATCGCCGTGACCCAGGGCATCCAGCACGCGCTCAGCCCGCGTGAGCTCGAGGGCGTGGTGGCCCACGAGATGGCCCACATCAAGAACCGCGACATCCTTATCGCCAGCATCGCCGCAATGGCCGCCGGCGCCATCGCGGCCATCGCCAACTGGCTGCAGTTCTCCCTGATCTTCGGCGGCGGGGACGACGAGGGCGGCGTGGGCGGCCTGGCTGCGATCGCCGCGATGATCATCGCTCCGATCGCCGCGGTGATGATCCAGATGGCCATCTCGCGTGGCCGGGAGTACGAGGCCGACCGCACCGGCGCAGAGTTGATGGGCGAGACCGAGCCGCTCGCAAGCGCTCTCGAGAAGCTCCAGATGGGCGCCGAGCGCATTCCGATGGATCCCAACCCCGCGACGGCGCAGATGTATATCGTCAACCCGTTCGCGTCGTTCCACGGCGCCGGCATCACCAAGCTCTTCTCCACTCACCCGCCCATGGATGAGCGGATCCGGCGCCTTCGCGCCATGGGGGCCACGATGCCGGCCCAGGCCCGGGAGGCCATCGCATGAGCATCAAGGAGACCATCGCAAGCCTGATCACCGACCCGAGCGCCGCCCACAAGCGGCTCATCGAGTACGTGACCGGGCAGCTCTCCCAGGGCCGGTCGCTCGACGAGATCCTCGAGGATCCCTACGTGACCAACCGCCTCAACCCGATGGAGCGGCGGGCCCTGCTCGAGGAGCCCGAGATCGTGGCGGCCGCGCAGGCCGAGTCCCTCGACGAGATGCGCACGCGCCTCGAGGAGATCGCCGGCTCCTGACGCACTAGAGTGGCCGGCCCGCCAGGGAAGAAGGCCATCGCATGGAGACATTCTTCGAGCAGAACGACACCCTCATCGTGTTCGTGCACGGTGTGGTGCTGTTCGCCCTCGGCTTCGCGCTGTGGCTGCAGCGTCGCCGCGCCACCCGCCTTGCGCTGACGTCCTCGCTCATCTGGCTGGCTTCGTTCGCCTTCCTGTCGTCGCTCGTGGTGTGGGGGTATGTATTCATCCCCATCCAGGCCACGTACCTCGCCCCCGAGGTCATCGAGGCACTGGTGGTCATCCGGGCCGTCCTGCAGACGGTGGCGGTGGTGTTCCTGCTGCAGTTCGGCCTGCGCCTGGTGCCCTGGACCCGCCGGCACCTCGCCCCGCTCACCGCGGCGTCCGTGGTGGTGTGGGGAGGCATGCTCGTGGTGGCCACGCTGCTCGCGGGAGAGGAGGGCTGGGGGGTGCTCGAGTGGGAGTCCACCACCGCCGCCCTGTCGCGCTACCTGTTCGTGCTCCCGGGCGCGCTGCTCTCGGCCTACGGCATGTGGGTGCAGCGCGACGAGCTCGCGCGAGAGGGCATGACCGGCGTGCGGCCGTATGCCGCGATCGCCGCCTGGGCCTTCGTGGCCTACGCCGTGGTGGGCGGGCTCATCGTGGATCCCGCGCCCTGGGCGCCCGGGGGCTTCGCCAATGAGGTGGCGTGGTTCGACGCCACCGGATTCCCGCTCGCCGCAGCGCGCACCCTCGTGGCGCTGGTGCTGCTCCTGGCCTTCATCAAGCTGCTCGACATCTTCGAGGTCGAGGCGGCTCAGCGCGAGGAGACCCTCGACCGGGCGCGCCTCGTGGCCGAGGAGCGCGCGCGCTTCGGCCGCGACCTCCACGACGGCACCATCCAGTCGATCTACGCGTCGGGGCTGCACCTCGAGGCCATCGCGCTGAACACATCCGACCCCGACGCGCGCGATGAGGTGCGCCGGGTGGTGAGCAGCCTCAACTCCACCATCGACGGCCTGCGCGGGTACATCCGCGGCCTGCAGGCCCCCGACGGCGGCCCCGCGGGAATCGCGTCCGACCTCGACCGCACGGTCACCGAGTTCGCCGCCGACACGCAGTTCGAGGTGAGCTACCACGTCACCGGCATCGAGACCTGCGGCCCGCTGCCCGAGGACGCCGGCCAGCACCTGCGCCACGTGGCGCGCGAGGCGCTGGCCAACGTGGCCAGGCACGCCGGGCCGTGCACCGTCGATGTGACGCTGGCCTTCCACCCCGACGAGATCAACCTCGTCATCGCCGACACCGGGAGCGGCCTTCCGAGCGACGGCACCGACCGATCGGAGCCCGGACACGGGAACGGTGTCCGTAACATGCAGGAGCGCGGACGCTGGCTCGGGGGCCGACTGGTCGTCGAGCCGAATCCCGCCGGCGGCACGAGGGTCGTGCTTGCCGTTCCGCTCGATGACGTAGAGGCAACCGAGATGCCGGCGACCACGCCGGGGCTCCCAGACGAGGTGGTCACACGATGACGCCCAGCCCCACCGATCCGATCCGCGTACTGATCGTCGACGATCACCACGTGGTGCGCCTTGGCCTGCGTTCGCTGCTCTCGCACACCGGCGGGTTCCGCGTGGTGGGCGAGGCCGGCTCGGTGGCCGAGTCGGTGCAGATGGCCGCCCAGCTCACGCCCGATGTGGTGCTCATGGACATCCGCCTGCCCGACGGCAGCGGGGTGGACGCCTGTCGCCGCATCAAGCAGGAGAACGACGACATCCGCGTGGTGATGCTCACCTCGTACTCCGACGAGGAGGCCATCGTCGGCTCAGTGATGGCCGGGGCCTCGGGCTACCTGCTCAAGCAGGCGGACGCCGAGCGGCTCACCCAGGCCATCCGCGACGCGGCCTCGGGCGCCTCCACCCTCGACCCGCGCGCCACGGGCGCCCTGCTCAGCCAGTTCCGTGAGCTCTCGGCGAAGCAGGCCGAGGCCGAGCTCGCCGGCCTCACCGACCGCGAGCGCCGCATGCTCGCCCTCATCGCCGAGGGCTACACCAACCGCGCCATCGGCGAGGTGCTCCACCTCTCCGAGAAGACCGTGCGCAACCACGTCTCCCAGCTGCTCCGCAAGCTCGGCTTCCAGCGTCGCTCGCAGGCGGCGGCGTGGGCTGGCGAGCGCCGGCTCGAGCTTCCGCCGGAGTAGGGCTCGCTGCGGGCCGAGGGCCCGGTACGGCGGTCGCCGCCGATCTTCGCCCGTCCGACCTATGACGGTCGGCCAGGCGAAATCGGCAGGCAGGGCCTTGTTGCGGTCGTTCGGTTGTTCGGGCGTCTAGCCCGTCGTGGCCTCTTCACCGGAGAGGGTCCCATTGACGTCGCGATGGATGACGCGGAGGCGCAGCCCCGCGGCCGCCGCCTCCCTGAGCGCGGCTGAGACGGTGAGCGACTCACCGGCGCCTGCGTTCACGACGACCGCATAGATCAGGCCGCGGAGGGTGCGCGAGCCCACGCGCGATCCGCGCTGGAGGGGAACACGCTGGCCCAGCTTGTTCTCGAAGAGGATCGTGTACCTGCCGCCTTGCACGGTGCGGACATTCGCCGCGAAGGTCTTGATGCCCGGCCTCTGACCGGGCTTCGCGGTGAGGCGTTCGACGGAGCTCATCCGGGCCCGCTCCGCCGCCCTCGCCGGCGTGGGCGTCTCGACCTCCGTCGGACGCGCCGGATCCGCGACCGGCGCGTCGCCGCCCCCGGTTGCGGCGGCTTCGAAGGTGAAGGCCGTGCCTAGGGATGAGGTCCCACCGCCAGTTGTCACCGACACGTCAACCGTGCCCGCCGTTCGCGCCGGAGTGACAGCGGTGATCTGCGTCGGTGAGTTGACCGTGAATGATGTGGCGGCGGTGCCCCCGAAGTAGACGCCTGTGGCGCCGCTGAGGCCGGTTCCCGTTATGGCTACCGAGGTTCCGCCCGCGGCGGGACCCGCCGCGGGCGAGACCGTGCTGATGACCGGAGCGACCACTGCACCGCCCGTGATCCGGAACTTCGGGATGTAGGTGCTCGGGAGGTCGGTCTGCAGGGTGCCGTCGCGATACCAGGGCCCCGCCTTGAACGTCCACGGCGCCGGCGTGCCCGGTGCTCCGAAGAGGATCCACACGTTCGAACTGTCGGGGAGTCCGCGCCACTTCACCCAGTAGTCGCCCGCAGACGGGATGTTCACCGACCCAGTGAAGGTCACCCGCTGCCGGCTGGCCTCGTTGGCGATCGACGCATAGGTGAGGGTCCCCAGCAGGTCTGCGGGCGTGGTCGGCGCGGTGGGGTAGTTGGCGTAGATGTCGATGGACGACCCGGTGACAGCCGCACTGGTCGCCGATGCGAGCATGGAGAAGCCATCGATCTGTGCCGCGCCGGATGCGGTGAACCCGAACGCGAGGTAGCCGGATGCGTATCCCTGGTTGTCGTACCAGGCGGAGCCCGTGTCGACGAGCGTGTCCGCGGAGGCGATGCCCACGGGCGACAGCATGAGGCAGAAGGTCGCGAGGCCAACGTGCGCGAGTAAGCGGCGGCGGGAGGGGGGAGCGGAGGTCATGGCGTTTCCTTCGGGAAAGCGAACGGTTGAGGCGCCGAATTCTACTTGGTCCGAGTGGACCTCGCTGCGGCCGGGGTGCGGCGCGCAGCCCGGGAGCCCCGGAAATCGTCCGTACGACCGTTCAGAAGGGAGAAGGGCGATGTCCGGGGCTCCCGGGCGACGGGGAATCACCGCGGGTGAACAAGCACTCTTGATTACTGTCATAAGCAATGCTTGTATCCCGGCGCGACGGGGGCGCCGCCTGGCGCCATCGCCATCCGATCAGCCAACCCACCGGAGTCGTGTTCCGGGGAGGTCCAGTGGAGCAGCCCGCTCTTCGCGTCTCTGGCGCGAGCAAGACGTACGACCGCAGCGACCATGCGGCGCTCCTTCCGACCTCGTTCGAGGTGGCGCGCGGCGAGTTCGTGAGCCTCGTGGGGCCGAGCGGCTGC
>SXZC01000015.1 GCA_005788075.1 Actinomycetota bacterium | reverse complement strand
CTCGCCGAGATGCCGGAGGTCACCGCCCCGCCGGTGCTCATCGCGGTGGTCGGGAGCGGCGAGGCCCCGCGATGACCTCGTCGGCCCTGCGCGGCACGCCGCTCATCGAGCGCTACCGCGAGTTCCTCCCCATGACCGACGACACGCCGGTGATCAGCATGGGCGAGGGCGCCACCCAGCTCGTGCGCCTCGACAAGCTCTCGGAGTGCCTCGAGCTCGACGTCCACGTGAAGCTCGAGCGCCTCAACCCCACGGGCTCGATCAAGGACCGCGGCATGTGCTTCGCCATGAGCAAGGCGGTGGAGCAGGGCGCCACGGCCGTGATCTGCGCGAGCACCGGCAACACCTCCGCCGCTGCAGCCGCCTACGCCGCGCGCGCGGGGCTCACCTGCGCCGTCATCATCCCGGGCGGCAAGATCGCCCTCGGCAAGCTGGCCCAGGCGCTCATCTACGGCGCCAAGGTGCTGGCGGTCGATGGCAACTTCGACGATGCCCTGCGCATCGTGCGCGAGCTGTCCGAGAACCACCCCATCGCGCTCGTCAACTCGCTCAACCCCTTCCGGCTCGAGGGGCAGAAGACCGCCGCGTTCGAGGTGTGCGACGCCCTGGGCGACGCGCCCGACGTGCTGTGCATCCCCGTGGGCACCGCCGGCAACATCGCCGCCGACGGGATGGGCTTCGGCGAGTACCGCGAGGCCGGTCGCTCGTCGCGCCTGCCGCGCATGATGGGCTTCCAGGCCGAGGGGTCGGCGCCGCTGGTGCGCGGCGAGGTGGTCACCTCTCCCGAGACCATCGCCACGGCGATCCGCATCGGAAACCCCGTGCGCGGCGAGCAGGCCATGGCGGCCATGACCGATTCCGGGGGCGGCGTGGACAGCGTGACCGACGAGGAGATCCTCGCCGCCTACCGCATGCTCGCCTCGAGCGAGGGCGTGTTCTGCGAGCCGTCGTCGGCGTCGAGCGTGGCGGGCCTCATCAAGGCGCATGCCGCCGGCAGGTTCACCACCGGCGAGCGCGTGGTGTGCGTGCTCACCGGCAACGGCCTGAAGGACCCCGACACCGCCATCGCCCAGAGCGGTGGCGTCATCGAGATCCCGGCCGACTACGACGCTGCCGAGAAGGCCCTCTATGGCGACTGACCCGACCGCGCTCACCATCACCGCGCCGGCCACCTCGGCCAACCTCGGCCCGGGCTTCGACGTGCTGGCACTGGCACTCGACCTGGCGAACGAGGTGATCATCCGCCGCCGCCCCGGTCCGCTCGAGGTGCACGTGGAGGGTGAGGGAGCGGGCGAGGTGCCCGAGGACGAGGGCAACCTGCTCTGTCGCGCGATGCTCATGGGCCTCGCCGACCTCGACGGCCTGGAGATCACCTGCCGCAACCGCATCCCGTTCGGGCGCGGGCTGGGATCATCGGCCGCTGCCGCGTGCGCGGGCCTTGCCGCTGCCAACGCCCTGGGAGACCTGCGCTGGGCGCCGTCGGACATCCTCGCCCGCGCCATCGAGCTCGAGGGCCACGGCGATAACGCCGCCGCATGCCTTGACGGCGGCATCACCGCCTTGGTGCCCGGCCCGCGCGCCCTGCGCGTGGAGCCGCCCGACGGCCTCGCGCTGGTGGTGATCATCCCCTCCTCGCGCGTGAGCACCGACGAGGCCCGCGGGTCCATGCCCGCCGAGGTGCCCGTGAGCACGGCCGCGCACTCCATCTCGGCCACGGCCGGCCTGCTGCTCACCCTCGAGCGCGGGTGGGTGGACGAGATCCCCGAGTTCCTCGAGGACCGCCTGCACGAGCCCTACCGCGGCCCGCTCTGCCCGGGCCTCGACGACCTCAAGGCCATCGACGCCCCCGGCCTGCTGGGCGTGACGGTGTCCGGATCAGGCCCCAGCATGCTCATGTGGGTGACCACCGACGGCGCGTCTGACGTGGCCGCCGCCGCCCGGGACGTGCTGGCGGCCAAGGCCGTGGACGCCGAGGTGCGCGTGGAGCGCGTGGCGCCGACGGGCCTCAGGGCGCGCTGGCAGTAGGCGGCAGCACTCCTACGCGGCAGCGCTCATCGCATCGAGCTCGGGCTGCCAGAGGGTCCAGATGTTGCCGTCTCGATCTGCGAAGAGCGCCGCAGCGCCACCAGGGGCATCAGGGTCGACCCAGTGCTCGACGACGCCGCCCCAACGGAGGCACCCAAGCGTGCGCGCGAGGTCTCGAACGGGCAGCACGGCCTCTCGGAGGGACCCCGCGGGCTGCTCAGCACTGCCGATCTGCAGCCGGATGCTCAGGACACCGCCCGGGGCCAGCAGCGTCACGGTCCGGTTCGGCCCCTGGGTCACGCCCGCGTCGTGGCTGATGGTGAAGGCCAGGCAGTCGCGATAGAGCTCAAGAGCCCGGTCGATGCATGACACGGGAACCAGAACGGTCGGCGTCAACCTCTCAGCCATGAGGTGAAGGCTAGGTCGCGGGCGATGGGCAGTGGCACGCGACAAGAGCACTGTCGCATCGCCGAAACATCGGGATCAGCTGGGATCGATCGAGGCGATGTCCATTCCCGGCGCGGGCTGCCACAGCGCGAGGCGGTTGCCGTCGGGGTCGGCGACCTCCACGAAGTCGCCGAATGGCGTGCCGAGGTCCTCTCG
>SXZC01000146.1 GCA_005788075.1 Actinomycetota bacterium | reverse complement strand
GAGCACGGTCTGGTCCTGCGGGCACCAGTTCACCGCGGCCTCGCGGCGCTCCACGAGCCCCTTCTCAAGGAACCGCAGGAAGATCCACTGCGTCCAGCGGTAGTACTCGGGATCGGCCGTGGAGATCTCCGTGTCCCAGTCGATCGAGAAGCCCAGTCGCCGCAACTGCGCGCGGATGCTGGCGATGTTGCGCGCGGTGACCTCGGCCGGCGGCTCCCCCGTGCGGATGGCGGCGTTCTCGGCGGGCAGCCCGAAGGCGTCGTATCCCATGGGGTGGAACACCACGTGCCCGGTGCGGCGGCGGAAGTGCGCCACGACGTCGCCCATCGTGTAGTTCTTGACGTGCCCCATGTGGATCTCGCCCGAGGGGTACGGGAGCATCTCGAGCACGTACGCCTTGGGGGCGTCGGGCACGGAGACGGCCTCGCCGTCGCGTGCGACGGGCTCTGCGTGGAAGGCCCGCGCGGCGTCCCATTCGGACTGCCATCGGGCCTCCGTCGCCGCCGGGTCGTAGCGTTCCGGGAGTGCGCTCGGCGGTGCGGTCATCGCCGGGCGACAGTACCAAGTCACGGAGGGGATGACCCCTGACAACGCTCGGAGCCAAGACGGAGATCCGCGAAGCCGACGTCGCAGCCGACTTCGACGCCATCCTGGCCGTGTACGCGGCCAACCGGTGGAGCCATGCGCGCGATCCCGAGCGCCTGCGCATCGCGGTGGAGAGGGCCGACCTGGCGCTCGTGGCCGTGCAGGACGGCCAGGTGGTGGGATTCGTGCGCACCATGAGCGATGGCGCCTTCGCCGTGTACATCGCGGACATCCTCGTGCTGCCGGACGTGCAGCGGCAGGGAATCGGCAGCCAGTTGCTGCAGGCCGTGCTCGACCACTACCCGATGAAGACGTTCCACCACCAGGTGCTCATCGCCGAGCGCGATGCGGACGGCTTCTACCGCCGCATGGGCCTCTCCGCCGTGGGCGCGTTCGGGCTCACGGCTTTCATACGCACGCGCGACAAGCGGTAACGATCGGACCCGTCCGGGGGCCTGTCGCCGAGGACCGGACTAGCGTTCCCGGTACTCCTCAGTTGAGGAGGAAGAAATGCGTGGACGTGCAGGCCGTCGGTACCCAAGTTCGACGAGCAGTGGCAAGCCTCGCCGAACAAGGTGGAAAACGTGCCGGAAGGCGTCGTCAAGTGGTTCAACGCCGAGAAGGGCTTCGGCTTCATTACCCCCGATGACGGGGGCAAGGATCTGTTCGTGCACTTCTCCGAGATCCAGGGTTCGGGCTACCGCACCCTCGACGAGGGGCAGCGCGTGAGCTACACCGCTGCGGAGGGCCCCAAGGGCCCGCAGGCCCAGGGCGTCAACGCCATCTGAGCCGGTGACGCCCTTGAGGGCGTCCGCATGAAGCACCCGACGGGCCCCGCGAGGGGCCCGTCGGCGTTCTCGGGCACAATCGGGGCGTGAGCGCGCCGACCGGGAACGACGACCACTACCGCGCGCGCCGGTGGGCCGCGGCGCGCCGGAAGATGCGCTCGACCATCGCCTGGACGGTCATCGGGCTGATCTTCTTCGTGCCGCTCTGCGCGTACGCGGCGTCGCCCAATGGCACCGCGTGGGCCATCGGCGGCGGGGTCCTCGCGGTGGTGCTCGTGCTGGGCTTCGCCGTGCTGTTCGCATGGCGCGCCGCGGGCCGCAACGCCACCTCCGAGCTCGTGCGCGACTGGGCAGCTGCCCGCGGCGCGGGCTACTGGGGGCGCGACATGCCCGCGCAGCCGTCTCCCGATCCCACGGAGGCCCTGTTCGACCTGCAGCAGCTCGCGGACTCCGGCGTGCCTGAGGCCACGCCCCTCCTGCGAATGGGAAACCGCCGCTACGTGACCGACGTGGTTGCACTCAGCATCGACGGCGTGGCCGCGCGCATCGCGAACCACTGCTACGAGGAGGACACCTACGGGTCGAAGGGCGAGCGGCACACCACCTACACCTACGACCTCATCGCGCTGCTCGAGTACCCGCTCCGGGTCACCCCCATGCGCGTGGTGCGCCGCTCCGCTGTCGGCCGCCTGCGCCGCGGCGCCGGTGACGCCATGCGCGGCATCGGGGCAATGCGCGTGGAGGACCTCGAGAACGACCTCTTCCGCGAGCGCTACGCCGTGGAGGTGGCGGATGACGCCGATCCGGTGGACGTGTTCGCAGTATTCGACCCCTCGGTGCAGGAGCGGCTGGCCGACGGGCGGGCAATCCCCGACATCGACCTCATCGAGGCCGAGGGGCCATGGTTGCTGCTCGCCTGGAGCGGCGAGCTCGATGGCGACGAGCTCGAGCGGCTCGACGTCATGACCGAGGCCGTGCGCTGGGGCATCGCCACTCTCGGCTCCAGCCGCGCCGCTGGCCGCTAGGGTCCCGCGCCGTGCCCGCGGCCGCGCGCCCGGGGAGGATGACGAGGAGGACCGCGTGTCAGAGGCAGTGGCGGGGGCCACCCCGGAGCAGCGCCAGCACAGTCGCCGCTGGGTGATCCTGGCGATCCTGGGCATCGCCCAGCTCATGGTGGTGCTGGACGCCACCATCGTGAACATCGCGCTGCCCTCGGCACAGGCCGACCTCGGGTTCTCCGACTCCAACCGCCAGTGGATCATCACGGCCTACGCGCTGGCCTTCGGCAGCCTCCTGCTGTTCGGGGGGCGCCTCAGCGACGTGCTCGGCCGCAAGTGGGTGTTCTTCTGGGGCCTGATCGGCTTCGCCGTGGCATCGGCGCTCGGCGGCATCGCGCAGGACTTCACGGTGCTGGTCACCGCCCGGGCCCTGCAGGGGGCGTTCGGGGCGCTGCTGGCGCCAGCTGCGCTGTCGCTGCTCACCACCACGTTCACCGACCCCAAGGAGCGCGGAAAGGCCTTCGGCATCTACGGCGCCATCGCGGGCGCCGGCGGCGCGCTCGGGCTGCTCCTCGGAGGCATCCTCACCGAGTACCTCTCGTGGCGCTGGTGCCTCTGGGTGAACCTGATCCTCGCCATCCCGGCCGCGATTGGTGCCGTCGTGCTGCTCGTGCACCAGGGGCGCCGCAAGGCGAGCCTGGACATCCCCGGCACGATCACGTCGGTGCTGGGCCTGCTCGCGCTCGTCTACGGCTTCACCAAGGCCGAGACCGACGGCTGGACCTCCGGGGTCACCATCGGGCTGCTGGTCGTGGCGTTCGTCCTGCTCGCGGCCTTCGTGTGGATCGAGATCGGGTCGAAGGAGCCCATGCTCCCCATGCGCGTGCTCACCGACCGCAACCGCGGTGGTGCATACCTGGGCCTCGCGCTGGCCTCGGCGGGCCTCTTCGGGGTGTTCCTCTTCCTCACCTACTACCTGCAGGCCACGCTGGGCTACTCACCCATCACCACGGGCCTGGCATTCCTGCCGATGATCGGCGCGATCATGCTCACGGCCACCACGAGCACGGCGCTCATCCTCCCGCG
Organism: Actinomycetota bacterium; assembly: GCA_005788075.1. Classification (GTDB taxonomy): domain Bacteria; phylum Actinomycetota; class Thermoleophilia; order Miltoncostaeales; family Miltoncostaeaceae; genus SYFI01. Next base: position 1,362 of record SXZC01000146.1, on the reverse strand, counting down.
CACCGGCCCCCGCCTTCCGGTGACCCTCGGCATGGTGCTCGGGATGATCGGCCTGCTGCTGTTCACGCAGATCGGCGTGGACACCGCCTACGTCACGCACGTGCTCCCAGGCCTGCTCGTCACTGGGCTCGGCCTCGGCCTGGTCTTCGCCTGCTGCTTCGAGGTAGGCACCATGGGTGTGGAGGCCAATGACTCCGGCGTGGCCTCGGCCATGGTCAACACCACGCAGCAGGTGGGCGGGTCCATCGGCACCGCGCTGCTCAGCACCATCTTCGCCAGCGCGGTCACCGGCTTCGTGGTCGCGAGCTCCGACCCCGAGTCGCCGGCCACGCAGGCGGCCGCGCAGGTGGACGGCTACGCCACGGCGTTCTGGTGGGCCGCCGGCATCTTCTTGCTGTCGGCGGTGGTCTGCGGGCTGCTCATGACCCGCGACCTTCCCGAGCACGATCCGGACGCACCCCGGGTGGCCGCCTAGGCGGCCACCCGGAGGCGATCCGGAACACGATCAGCCGGGGGTGTCCCCGGAGTCGGTGGTGTCGATGCCGTCGTCCATCGAACCGTCGTCCATCGAACCGTCGTCCATGGTGTCGTCGGTCGCGGCGCCACCGCCGGCCAGGTTGTACTTGGTCCGGAGGTCATCGGCCACGGCCGTGTCGGTGCACGTCGAGATGAACGCGTCGCGCACCTCGGCCTAGGACTCCGCCCCGCCGGATGACGCGGAATCGGACGACGAGCCACAGCCCACGCCCGTGGCGATGGCTGCCCCGGAGAGCAGCACCGCGATTGCAATACGGGGAGTTTTGATCATGCGGCGCCACTTGCAGGCGCCGCAGCTCACTCCTGCTCGGCCGCGCCGATCATCTGGCCGAGCACCACCTGGCTCTTGCCAGCCGCCTTCGCGTCGTACAGCAGCACGTCCGCGCGCTGGTAGGCCTCGTCCCAGCCGGCGTCGCCCCACCCCACCGGCACGCCGCCCGCCGACGCGGAGATGCCGGGGCCACCCGCGGGGGCCACGGCCGACACCGCATCGATCATCCGCTGGCCGGCGGCCTCCATGGCCTCCGGGTCGCCCGACTCCAGGAGCACCACGAACTCATCGCCGCCCAGACGCGCCACCACATCGCCGTCGCGCACCGTGTCCGCGATCGCCGTGGCGACCGAGATGAGCACCTCATCACCCACTGCGTGGCCGAGCTGGTCGTTGACGTCCTTGAAGTCGTCGAGGTCCACGATCATCACGCCGAACGGGCGGGCGGCGGCGTCGATGCGGCGCAGGCGGCGCTCCACGCCCTGGAGCAGCGCGAGGCGATTGGGCAGGCCGGTGAGGGGGTCGCGCAGGGCGCGCGATGCGATGTCCTCCCT
>SXZC01000145.1 GCA_005788075.1 Actinomycetota bacterium | reverse complement strand
CGTGGCGATCGTGGTTGCCGACGCCACCGAGGGCATCACCGAGGCCGACCTCGCCGCGTGCGACCAGGCCGCCCAGAACCACTGCGCCACGCTGCTGGTGCTCAACAAGTGGGACCTCGCGCAGCCCGACCTCACCGACCTCGCCGGCCGGGTGCGCCGCAAGAGCCGCCAGCACCCGCCCATCGTGGCCTGCTCGGCGGTCACGGGGGAGGGCATCGACCGCATCATCCCGCAGGCGATGAAGCTCTACGAGAAGAGCTGCACGCGCCTGTCCACCCACGAACTCAACGAGGCCCTGCGCGAGCTGGCCGAGGAGCGCCCGGGCCCGCGCAAGGGCAAGCGCCGGCTCTCGATGCGGTTCCTCGTGCAGACCGGCGTGGCGCCGCCCGTGTTCCGCCTCGAGGTGAACGACCGCTCCCTCATGACGCGCGACTACGGTTTCTGGCTCGAGAACCGCCTGCGCGACCGCTTCGACCTGGCGGGCGTGCCGGTGGACATCGAGGTGAGGAGCCGCCGGTGAGCGACATGGTGGTGATCGGCGCGGGTGCCTGGGGCTGCACGTTCGCGCGCGTGGCCGCGCAGGCCGGCGCGCGCGTGGCGCTGGCCTGCCACACCACCGAGCAGGCGATGGTGCTGCGCGAGACGCGGCACGATCGCATCCACCTGGGCGAGGTGGCGCTGCCCGACGAGGTGCGGGTCACCCACGTGGCCGCCCCGGATGCCCTCGAGGGGGCCACCATCGTGGTCATCGCGCTGCCGAGCCGCGTGGTGGCTGCCCAGGCGGCCGCCCTGGCCCCGCGCATCCCCGATGGCGCCGGCGTGCTGTCGCTCACGAAGGGCCTCGAGCCCGGAACCGGGCGAGTGCTCTCGGACGTCTGGCGCGATGCCGCACCGGGCACGCCCTTCGCCGTGCTCTCCGGACCGAACCACGCAGAGGAGATCGCCCAGGGCCAGCCCGCCGCCGCGGTGGTGAGCGGCGACGCCGCGCTCGCGGCACGCGTGCAGGAGAGCATCTCCGGCCCGGCGTTCCGCGTGTACGTGAACGACGACCTCGTGGGCGTCGAGCTCTGCGGGGCGGCCAAGAACGTCATCGCGCTCGCCGCGGGGATGTCCGACGGCCTCGGCTTCGGCGACAACGCCAAGGCCGCGCTCATCACGCGTGGCCTTGCCGAGATGACGCGCCTCGGGCGCGCCGCCGGGGCCACGGATGCCACGTTCCGCGGGCTCGCGGGCATGGGCGACCTCATCGCCACCTGCACCAGTCGCCACAGCCGCAACCGCCGCGCGGGTGAGCTGATCGCTCGTGGGATGCCCGCCGATGCAGTGGAGCAGGAGATCGGCCAGGTGGTGGAGGGGCTCGCGACCGCGCAGGCGCTGCTCACCCGCGCCGAGGCCGCCGGGGTGGAACTGCCCATCTCGGAGCAGGTGGCCGCGGCAGCGTTCGACGGCCGTCCCCCTGCCGAGTGCCTGCGCAACCTGATGGCGCGCGCCCCGGCCGCGGAGGCCTGATCCGCGCGGCATGTGCCGTCACGACCGCGCGCGTGTTCTGAACCGAGCCTTTACCCGTGCGTAGCGGGCACGTTGCCAGGCGGGTCTACCTTTCCGGACGTAATCAGTCGACGGAGGTTTCCCGCAGATGAGCACGTCCACCGGTTCGCGGCACATGCGACGCAAGGTCATGCCGATCGTCGCGATCGCCGCGGCAGGCGCCGCTGTCGGCGGCATCGCCGTCCTCGCGGGGTGCGGCAGCACCGCCTCCGCCGGTTCCGCGCCGGCGTCGATCGCGGGCTACATCCCCGCCTCGAGCCCGCTGTACGTGCAGGTATCCACCGACACCGCCGGCACGCAGTGGACCAACCTCAACCGGCTCGGCACGCTCTTCCCGGGCTTCGGTGAGATGCGCGCCGAGCTCGACAAGGCGCTTGCCCGCGAGGGCATCAAGTGGGACACGGAGCTGAAGCCGCTGCTGGGTGAGTCGGCCGCCATCGCCGTCACCGAGGTACCCGAGACCGAGTCCGTCCTCAAGGGCGCGCTCACCGACCCGGCCGGCGCAGTGGGTCGCGCCGCCGCGAAGGCCGCCGACCAGCCGATGATGGCGGTCATGCAGATCGCCGCCGGCAAGTCCGCCGACATCAAGGCGCTCATCACGCAGGCGCCCGGCGGCATGAAGGAGACCGGCACCCGCGACGGGGCCACTCTCTACGCCGACGCCACCATGGGCACGTACGCCGCGGTCACCGACGAGTCGCTCATCCTGGGATCCACCGAGGACGTCGTCAACAAGGCGCTCGAGGTGAAGGCCGCCGGTGGCGAGGCCGCCCTCTCCGGCGTGTTCCGCTTCAACGAGGCGCTCTCGCTGCTGCCCGACGACGTGTTCGCCATGGGCTACGTGAACGTCGAGGAGGCCGGCAAGGCCGCGTCCGAGATCCTCCCGCAGGTCGGCGACCTCGCGGGCGGGCAGCTCACCGGGGCCGCTGCGATGTCCGTCACGGCGCAGCCCGACGGCCTGCGCATGAAGGCCGTCCTCGTGGACGCCCCGCAGGCCGCCCAGCAGACGCCCTACACGCCCACGCTCACCGCGCAGGCACCCGCCGATTCCATCGCCTACCTGGGCTTCAACCGCCTCGCCGACACCGTGCAGCGCGCCGTCACGGCCGCCTCCAGCGCGGGGTCCGAGGACACCAAGAAGCAGGTCGAGGCCCTCACCAGCCAGCTGCCCCTGCTGCTGGGCGTGAACACCGAGGACCTCCGCAACCTCACCGGCGGCGAGCACGCCGTGGTGGTGGGCGCCACGGGCAAGGAGCCCGAGGCCGCGCTCGCCCTTCAGGTGAAGAGCGGCGAGCAGGCCACCGAGAGCCTCACCGCGCTGTCGCGGTCGGTGCCGGTGGTGCTCAACCAGTTCGCTCCCGGCGACGTCAAGGTGGGCAAGGCCACTCCGTTCTCCCAGAGCGGCGTCAAGGGCCAGGTCATCCCCGCGGACGACATGTCGGTGGCGTGGGGCGTGCGCGGCGAGCTCGCCGCGATCGGCAATGGCGCCAAGGCCGTGGCCTCGGTGCTCGCACCGCGCGGGGCGGCCAACTCGCTCGCCGCCACGCAGGGCTTCAAGGCCGCCACGCAGGGCATGCCGGCGCAGGTGACCGGCCTCGCCTACATCGACGTGCGCAAGGCCGTGCCGGTGCTCGCCGCGAACGGTGCCTTCGAGGGCAAGGATGGCGCGAAGAAGCGTGCCAACATCGCGCCGTTCACCCAGATCGCCGCATGGGCCACCGCCGGGGAGACCCCGACGGTCGAGGTCTACGTCGGCATGGGGAAGTAGGGGAGCCCGAGAGCCGCCCGGCCTCTGCCTGTGGTCGGCGACGGCCTCGGGCTGATGCGGGTTCGTCCGGGTTCCACCCCTCTCGGGGCGGCGTGGGCGCGCGGTTGACGTAAGGGGCGCACAGCCCTGCGGTGGCGGGGTTATGAGCGCTGCCCTGCCCGTTGGTAGGGTGCCCCGCTGGATCCAAAGGCAAGGAGCCGCATGAGCGAGTACCTCTTCACCTCGGAGTCGGTCACCGAGGGTCACCCCGACAAGATCGCCGACCAGATCTCTGACGGCGTGCTCGACGCCATGCTCGCGCAGGACCCGATGTCCCGCGTGGCATGCGAGACCCTCATCACCACCGGACAGGTGATGATCGCAGGCGAGGTGACGACCGCCGCGCAGGTGGACATCCCCACCGTCGTGCGCGACACCATCGCGCACATCGGGTACGTCAACTCGAGGGACGGCTTCGACGCGGCGTCGTGCGGCATCTCGGTGGCGCTCGACCGCCAGAGCCCCGACATCGCCCAGGGCGTGAACACGGCGTTCGAGAAGCGCGCGCATGGCGAGGAGGACCGCTTCGACGAGCAGGGCGCCGGCGACCAGGGCCGGAGGTTCGG
>SXZC01000144.1 GCA_005788075.1 Actinomycetota bacterium | reverse complement strand
GACATCGACCGCATCCGGCGGCGCACGCCGCGCGGCATCGCCCGGTCGGTGAAGCGCCGTCGCCACCGCGCCCTGCGCGACCTCACGGGTCACGACCCCTGGGACAACGTGCCGGACCTCCTCGAGACCACCTGGCGCCGCGGGCTGCGGTCCACGGTGTTCCTCATCGGCCGCAACCAGCACCGGCTCGACGGCACCCCGAGGCGCACCTACGAGCGCGAGCGTCGCAACCTGGCCGCCGCGGTGCACGCGGCGGGCTCGGAGGTGGCGCTGCACGGCGCCTTCGCATCATCGGAGTCGCTGGAGGCCCTCGAGGACGAGCTGGCGGTGCTGCGTGCCGAGGCAGGGCCCGTGCAGGGCGTGCGCTTCCACTACCTGAGGTTCCGGTACCACGACACCCCGCTGCGCGTGGAGGCCGCGGGGCTCGCCTACGACGCCAGCCTGGGCTTCAGCGAGCGGCCCGGGTTCGCGGCGGGCTATGCCCGCCCATTCCGCCCATGGATCGTGGGCGAAGAGCGCGAGGCGCGCATCACGCTGGTGCCCCTCGCCGTGATGGACACCACGCTGCACTCGCATCTGGGCCTCGGGCCCGACGAGGCCCGCGAGCGGGCCCTGCGCGTGCTGGGTGCCGTGCGCCGCGCGGGCGGGGCCGCGGCGCTGCTGTGGCACAACACCTACCTGGCCGACGAGCGCGCGCCGGGCTACGACCGCCTGTGGGAGGACCTGCTCGACGACCTCCAGGAGCGCGGCGCGTCGCTCGGCCCCATCGACCCGCCGCAGGCACCCGGCGGCGCCCGCCTGGATGGCCGGCGCATCGTGCACCTCACCACCGTGCACCGGCCCCGTGACGTGCGCATCTTCCACAAGGAGGCCCGCGCCCTGGCCGCTGCGGGCGCGAGCTCGTCGGTGCTCGGGCTCGAGCACCCGGTGCCGCGCTCGCGCCGTGCCGCCGCGGGCTGGGAGCTCGTGCGGCGCGCCACCGCGCTGGACGCCGACGCCTACCACGTGCACGACCCCGAGCTGCTGCCCCAGGCGCTGTGGCTGCAGCGCACCACCGGGCGCCCGGTCATCTACGACGCCCACGAGTACCTCGGCGAGACCACGCGCACCAAGCGATGGATACCCGGTCCCCTCAGGCGTCCTGCCGCGGCCATCGCCGCCGGCGCCGAGAAGGCGGCCGGGCGCAGGCTCGGCGGCGTGGTGACGGCCAACGAGGATCTCGCCGCGCGCTTCGCCGCTGCCGGGTGCCGATCCGTGAGCGTGGCCAACAGCCCGTTCGCATCGGAGTTCGCGGCGGCCGGCGAGCCCGAGGGCAACATCGTGCTCTACGTCGGTGGCCTCGGGCCGCTGCGCGGGCTGCCGCTCATGCTCGAGGCCTTCCCGCAGGTGGGCGTGCCCGGTGCCCGGCTGCTGCTCGCGGGTCCGGGCGACCCCGGCGAGCTGCCGCCCGGGGTGGAATACCTGGGGGTGGTCGACCACTCGGAGGTGCCGGGGCTGCTCGAGCGGGCATCGGTGGCGTGGATTCCCCTGCGCCGCCACGGCAACTACGACCGCGCCGTGCCCACCAAGCTCGTGGAGGCCATGGCGATGGGGCGCCCCGTGGTGGCCAGCGACCTGCCGCGCATGGCGGCCATCGTGCGCTCCACCGGCTGCGGCATCGTGGTGTCGCACGACGACCCGGCCGCCCACGCGGCCGCCATCCGCGAGCTGCTGGAGAACCCCGCCCTGGCGCGCGAGATGGGCGAGGCGGGGCGCCGGGCGTTCCTCGAGGGACTCACGTTCGAGCGCGAGGCGCGCGCCCTCACGTCGTTCTACTCCGAGGTGCTCGGCTGATGGCCCGGGTGCTCTACGTGTCGCAGTACTTCGTGAGCGGCGACCAACCCGGTGGCGTGCGCCACTGGCAGCACTGCCGCGCGCTGGCCCGCGCCGGCCACGACGTGACGGTGGTGACCTCGTACGTGCAGCACAAGGAGCGCACGATCCCCGAGGAGTACCGGGGCCGGCGCATCGTGCGCACCGAGGAGGACGGCCTCGACGTGGTGCGCACCTACTCCACGCCGGGCTACGGACGCGACCTGCGCTCGCGGCTGTCGAACTACGGCACGTTTGCGCTCTGGTCGCTCATCGCCGAGCTGCGCCTGCCGCGGCCCGACGTGGTGGTGGCGTCCTCGCCCTCGCTGCCGGCGGCCGCGGCCGCGGCCGGGGTGGCGAAGGGCCGCAGGTCGCGGTTCCTGCTCGAGGTGCGCGACCTCTGGCCCGACTCCGCGGTGGCGATGGGACTGGTCACCAACCCGCGCGTCATCGGCGCCGCGCGGCGCATGGAGCACTACTGCTACCGGCGCGCCGACCGCATCGTGGCGCTCACCGAGGGCATCCGCGAGGGCGTGGTGGCGTCGGGCGTGGTGCCCGCGGGCCGGGTGAGCCTCATCACCAACGGCGTCGACCTCGACGTGGTCCCCGACCCCACCCACCCCGCGGAGCTGCCGGTGCCCGACGACGCCTTCGTGGCGATGTTCGTGGGGGCGCACGGCACCTACTCGTCGCTCGAGACCGTGCTGCAGGCCGCCGACATCCTTCGCGATGAGCCCCGCATACGGGTGGTGCTGGTGGGCGGCGGCGACCGCAAGCCCGCGCTGGTGGAGATGGCCGGTTCGCTCGACCTTCCGAACGTCACCTTCGTCGACCCCGTGCCGAAGCGCCAGGTGCCGGCGTATCTGGCGCGCGCCGACCTCTGCCTGCTGCCGTACCAGGACCGTGAGCTCTTCGCGGGAGCCCTTCCCAACAAGGTGTTCGACTACCTGGCGGCGTCGCGGCCCATCCTGGCGGCCGCCCCCACGGGCGAGCTCACGCGCCTCGTGGACCACGCCGCATGCGGCTGGAATGTGTCGCCGGAGGACCCCCGGGCAATGGCCGATGCCATCCGCAGGGCGGCGTCCGACCCCTCCGGGGCCCGCGCGCGCGGCGAGGCCGGGCGGGAATACGCCCTCGAGCACTACGACCGGGCGGCCCTCGCGGCCCGCTTCGTGGCGCTGGTGGACGACCTCGCGGCGGGTGCCAGGTGACACCGGGCGCCCACCCGCTCCGCTACCGTGGGGCGGACGTGCAGGACACCGTGCCCGACACCGAGGCCGGCGCGCCCCCGCGGACGCAGCCGGTTGGCGGCGCCGCCAAGCGCGCCTTCGACCTCGCAGTGGCGATCCCCGCCACCATCGTGCTCGCCCCCGTGATGGCGGGGCTGGCCGCATGGGTGCGCATCGACTCGCCCGGGCCCGCGGTGTTCCGCCAGAAGCGCGCCGGCGCGTTCGGGCGGCCCTTCACCTGCTTCAAGTTCCGCTCGATGGTGGATGGCGCCGAGGGCAAGGGCGCCGGGCTCAAGGTGACCGAGGACGACGACCGCATCACCCGCGCCGGGCGCGTGCTGCGGCGCCTCTCGCTCGACGAGCTGCCGCAGCTCATCAACGTGATCCGCGGTGACATGAGCATCGTGGGGCCCCGGCCCACCGTGCCCGCGCAGATCGCCCACTACGACGCCGTGCAGCGACGGCGGCTGCTCGCACGGCCCGGGATGACCGGCCTCGCGCAGGTGCGCGGGCGCGCGAGCATCCCATGGTCGCAGCGCATCGCGCTCGACGTCGAGTACGTCGACACGTGGTCGATGGGCCTCGACCTGCGCATCATCGCCGATACCGTGCGCGTGGTGCTGAGGGGCGAGGGCCAGTACCGCGGCGAGCAGGGCGGGTTCGACCTGGCGGGGCCGTCCGGTGGCTGACCAGCCATCGGTGCTGCTCACGTGCGCGGGCCAGCGCGTGGACATCGTGCGCGCCTTCCGCGATGCCCTCGCCCGCCGTGGCGAGGGCGGCCGCGTGGTGGTGAGCGACCTCGACCCGCTCTCGCCCTCGCTGGTGTCCGCCGACGTGGTGGTGGAGCTCCCGGCCGTGGATGATCCGGGCTACGGCCAGGCCGTGGCCGACGTGGTGGCAGCCCACGGCGTGGGCGCCGTGCTGCCGCTCACCGACCTCGACCCGGTCATCCTCGCCCAGGCCGCCCCGCTCGTGCGCGATGCGGGCGGGCAGGTGTTCCTGCCGTCGCCCGAGGTGGCGGCGGCCTGCCAGGACAAGTGGCTGTGCCACGAGATCCTCGAGGGCGCGGGGCTTCCGTCTCCCCCCACGTGGCCCGTGGACGGCACCGACCGCGACGCCCTTCCCTACCCGATGATGATCAAGCCGCGCATCGGGTTCGCCGGCCGGTGGATCCACCGCTGCGACGACCGCGAGGAGCTCGACTTCTTCCTCTCGCGCACGCCGGTGGCCAGCGTGCTGCAGCAGGCCCTGCCCGGTGAGGAGTTCAGCATCGACTGCCTGGCGTCGCTCGACGGGCGCGCCATCGGGGCGATCCCGCGCGCGATGTACCAGAGCAAGGGCGGCGAGCAGATCAAGGGCGAGAGCCTCGACGACCCGCAGCTGGTGGACCTCGCCGCCGCGGTCATCGAGGGCATCGGCCTCGTGGGCCCCTGCACGATCCAGTGCTTCCGCGAGGATGGCCGCATCCTGGGCGTGACCGACATCAACACGCGCTTCGGCGGCGGGTTCCCGCTGCCCCTCGCAGCGGGTGGCGACTATCCCTTCCTCATCCTTGCGATGGCCGCCGGGGAGGACGTCGCGCCCCGACTCGGAACACACAGGGCGGGCGTCGTGATGACACGCTTCCTGTCGGAGCACATCCTCGTGCGCGACGGGGACGGGCTCACGGCAATGGATGGCCACGAAGAGGCGGTGAGCGGTGGCATCTGAGCGCGAGATCACCCTGGGGGATGTCTGGCGCGCCATCTGGCGCGGTAAGTGGATCGTGGTGGGCACCACCGTGCTGGCCGCGCTCATCGCGTTCGCCTTCACCTTCACGGCCGACACCACCTACACCGCGTCGGCGAAGGTGTACCTGGGACAGGCCACCACCATGATGGGCAACCTGGCCTCCACGCCCGGCACCAACCCGCTCACGGCCGCCACGATGCTGCAGGGCGACGCCGTGGTGGCGGCGGTGGCGACGGAGACCGGCCTCACGCCGTCCACGGTGCGCGCGCGCACCGACATCGCCGTGCCGCGCGCGCCCGGGACCGTGACCACCAACCAGCCGGCCATCGCCACCATCACGGCCACCACGGCCGAGCGCGAGGGCGCCATCACCCTCGCCAACGCCTACGCCAAGGCGGCGCTCGCCGGGGCCAGCGGCGGGTACGACGCCGTGAGCACCACGCTCGAGCGCCAGGTGCGCCAGCTTCGCGCCGAGGAGATCCGCCTCGTCGCCGCCGCGCGCCGCCAGCCCACCACTGACCTGCTCACGCAGATCAACGACGTGCGCGAGGTGCTCACCACCTCGGAGCTCCAGCTGGCGCGCGTGCAGCAGATCGAGGCACCCGCCATCGTCACCCTCGCCACCGGCGCGGCGTCGTCGGGCAGCACCACCAACCGGGCGCGCACCACGATCCTCGGCGCGGTCATCGGGTTCCTCATCGGCATCGTCATCGCGCTGGCCATCAGCGGCGGCATCCGCCGCGAGCCCGGCGCCGCGTAGCCGGGCGGCGCCCGCGTGAGGCTCATCCCGCGCTCGCAGAAGGCCGTCGCCTGGACCATCTCCGGTGTCTTCCTGGCCATCGCGCTGCTGCTGGTGGCGTACACCGTGGTGAGCGGGGGCCTTGACGACGGCGACCAGCTGGGCACGGCCGCGGGCTTCGAGGAGGCCCAGCGGCCCACCGGCGCGCTCGGCACCGACCGCTGGCCCGAGTACGGCTACGACGCCCAGCGCACCCGCGCCAACCCCGACCTCGACCTGCCCCCGCCCTACCGGCAGGCGTGGAAGCAGGACCTCGGATCGCTGCTGGAGTTCCCGCCGGTGGTCAACGACGGACGCCTGTTCGTGGGCACCAACAAGCGGCGTGCATATGCGCTCGACGTGGACACCGGCAAGGTGCTCTGGTGGCGCAAGCTCACGGGGCGGTCCGCGGCATCGCCCGCCATCGCGGGCGACCTGGTGCTCTTCACCACCATCAACGGCTACGTCGAGGCCATGCACCAGGACGACTCCCAGATCGCCTGGCGCCGCGACGTGGGCACCTCCACCGAGTCGTCGCCGCTCATCATCGGCAACCGGGCGTACGTGGGCACGCTCGGCGGCCTGGTGCTCTGCATGGACGTGCGCACCGGCAAGCTCATCTGGACCGCCCGCGCCACGGGCGAGGTGAAGTCGAGCCTCACGCAGTCGGGCCGGCAGGTGATCGTGGGCGACTACGGCGGGCGCATCACGTCGTTCTCGGCCAAGACCGGGCGCATCCGGTGGCGCACCACCAGCCCCGGGCGCCTCCTCGCCGGCGCGGGCACCTTCTACGGGAATCCCGCCGTGGCCTACGGGCGCATCTACGCCAGCAACGTGAACCGACGCATCATCTCGCTCAACTCGCGTGATGGCTCGATCGCCTGGGTGCGCGTGGTGGGCGACTGGGCCTACTCGAGCCCCGCGGTGAGCGACGAGACGGTGTACGTGGGCTCCTACGACAAGAAGCTCTACGCGCTCGATGCCGTCACCGGCGGGGTGCGCTGGACCTTCGACGCCGGCGAGCGCATCGCGGGTTCGGCCACCGTGATCGGCGACCTCGTGTGGTTCTCCACCATCGCGCGGCGCCCGAGTGACGGCCGCACCTTCGCGCTCGACGCCCGCACGGGCGAGCGGGTGTTCACCTTCCCCGACGGCCGGTACACGCCGGCCGTGGGGATCGACGGCATGCTGCTGATCACGGGCGTGCGCACGGTCTACGGGATGAAGCCGACGGGATGAGCATCCGGCAGGTCGCCCGCGCGGCCGCCGTCGTCGCGCTCTTCGGGATCCTCTCCCGGATCCTGGGCTTCGTGCGCGAGATCGTGCTCGCGGGCGTGTACGGCGCCACGGCCGACACCGACGCGCTGGTCAACGCCCTCTTCGTGGTCAACACCGTAGCGGCGGTGCTGCTCTACGTGCTGACCACGCTGATGATCCCCATCTTCCAGCAGGAGCGCGAGCAGAACGGCGCGGCCAGCGCGTGGAGCCTGCTCTGGGCCATCGCCGGCTGGATCGGCATGGCCCTCGTGGTGATCACCGGCCTCGTCGCGATCTTCCCCGAGTTCTTCATCTGGTTCTTCGACATGGGGCCCGAGCGCGCCGCCATCGCGTCGGAGCTCCTGCGCGTGATGGCACCTGCGCTCATGCTGCAGGGCTTCTCCGCGATGTTCACCGCGATCCTTCAGGTGCACGGCCGCTTCGCCGGCCCCGCCGCCGTGGGCGTGGCGTTCAACGCGGGAATCCTCGTGGGCGTCATCCTCGGTGCGGGCGCCCTGGGCATCACCGCCGCCGCCTGGGGCGTCACCCTCGGCGCCGTGCTGCAGGTGGCGCTGCAGCTGCCGCAGTTCATCCGCGAGTCGAAGGCCGGAGGCGGCCTGAAGGTGGCGTTCTCGCACCCCCGCCTCGGCTCGGTGGCCGTGCTGGCCATCCCGGTGGCGGCGGCGTCGCTGCTGCAGCAGGTGAACTCCTTCACCGACAAGCTCTTCGCCTCGTCGCTCGAGGCCGGCCGCAACGCGGCCCTGTCATTCGCCAATGCCCTCGGCTCCGCACCGCGCACCGTGCTGCTCTTTCCCCTGCTCACACCGCTGTTCCCGCTCATCGCGCGCTTCTTCGCCGAGTCGCGCAAGAACGAGGGCGTCGACGCCTTTCGCCGGGCCGCGGGCATCCTCGCCCTGGTGTCGATCCCCCTGTCGCTCCTCATGTTCATCGGCGCCGGCGAGATCGCCCAGGTGGCGTTCGGCCGCGGCAAGTGCGACTCCGCCTGCGTGTCGGAGATCTCCGCCCCCCTGGCCTTCTATGGCATCGCGGTGTGGGGCAACTTCATCGGCTACCTGCTCAACCGCACCCTCTCGGCGGGCAACCACGCCCGGGAGATCATGGTGGCCACGATCTTCACCGTGGTGCTCACCATCGGGCTCGACCTGATCCTGCTCGGTCCGCTCGAGCAGGCCGGGCTCGCCCTCGCCAGCGCCATCGCCGTGTACGTGAACACCGGCATCACCCTGTGGTTCCTGCGCCGCCGCACCCCGCAGCTGTCCCTGCGCATGCTCGCGCGCCAGCAGGGGCGCGTGCTGGTCGCCGGAATCATCGCCGGGGCCATCGCCCTCATCCCGGCGTTCCTCATGCCGGCGAACACCGGCACCTTCTGGGGCGCCTTCGCGTGGCTGGCGGTCGTGTCGTTCGTGGGCGGCGCGGTGTTCGTGCTGCTGGCGCGGGTGCTCGCCCCGCGTGAGTTCGCCGACGCCCGGACCTCGCTCAGCAACCTGTCGTTCTCGCGCCGCCGATGACCACGCGGGCACCCGACCCCCTGGCACGACGCGAGCCGATCGCGGGTCGGGCCGCGAGGCGCATAGGTCGGGCCGCCCGGGACATCCGCCTGCTCACCGCACTGGCAGTGGCCGGGCTCATGGCCATCGGGGCCGCCATCCGGTGGTGGGCGCTCGGCGGCCTCGAGTTCGCGCTGGGCTCGGACGACGCCCGCTACGTGGCAGCGGCGAAGAACCTCGCCAACGGGTTCCTCCCCGACGGCGAGGCCGAATGGTTCGGGGCGCGGGCCGCGTTCCTGTGGCCAGTGGCCCTGGTGTTCCGCATCGCGGGCGCGGACGACTACCGGGCCATCGCGTGGCCCCTCGCATGCTCGGTGCTGTGCATCCTCGCCACCTTCCTGGTCGCACGCGAGCTCGTGGGCAGGCGCCCTGCGCTGGTGGCCGCGGGCATCGTGGCCGTGGCCCCCGTGGAGGTGCTCTGGGCCACGCGACTGCGCCCCGACGCGGTGATGCCGCTGTTCATCGCGCTCGCCGCATGGGCCGCCCTGCGCGCGAACCGCGGCAGCAGCGAGAGGAGCACCTGGCTGTGGCTCGGCGGCGCCGGGCTGGCGATCGGCGCCGCGTGGTCCGCGCGCGAGACCGCCCTGGTGATGATCCCCGTCATCGCGCTCGCGGCCTGGCCGGCGCTTCGCGCGTCGTGGCGCCGCGCATGGGCCTTCGTGGCCGGGCTGGCGATCATCCCCGTGTCCCTGGTGATCGTTTTCGCGTTCGATGGCAGGCCCCTCTGGCCGCTCACGGCCACGGCCGACGCCGGGTCGTTCCGCTCGCCGGCCGACGGATGGAGCGCCACCACCGCATACGTGGCGCAGCTCGTGGAGGGCGTGCTCGATCCGCGCTCGCCGCTGTTCCTCGCGCTCCCGCTGCTGCTCATCGCGGCGGGGGTGGCCATCGCGCGTCGCACGCGCGCAGTGGTGCTTCCCGCGGCGTGGCTCGCCTGGGGCTTCCTCTACCTCGAGGTGGGGACCCTGCTCAGCGTCGACAAGCCCGTGAGGTTCCTCACCCTGCTCACGGTGCCCGCAGCGCTGCTCATCGCCATCGCACTTGACGGGCGCCTCAGTCCCCTCCTCGTGCCCGCCGTGGCCGTGGCGGCGGTGCTGGCGGTGCAACCGCGCATCGATTCCGGCAACCGCGGCGCCAACGTCGTGCTCGCCTCATCCGTGGCCGCCACCCTGCGCGACCTGCCGCCCGGTCCCGTGCTCACGGCCGACTACACGTGGTGGGCCAAGCTCAACGCGTACCTGGCGCGCGAACGCCTGCCGATCAGGCGCGACATCGACCCGGCATTCCTCGACGAAGCCGGGCGTGCCCGGGCGCGCACGCTCGACCGCCTTCCCGACCCGGATGACTACCGCGGCGGCTACGTGGTGACCGGCCCGGTACGGCGCACCGCGGGGTGGCCGACGAACTGGGGCGTCGCCGAGGCCGCGATCCGCGAGGCCATCGCCGATGCCGACCTGCAGCGCGTGGCGCGGGTCGGGCGCGCCACGATCTGGCGGTGGACGCCCTGACCGGTCGCGTATCGTGCACCCCCATGAGGGCGGCGATCGTCATACCCGCGCGCGACGAGGCCATCGCGATCGATGCCGTCGTGCGCGGAGCGCGTCAGGCGATGCCCGCCGCGCGCGTGATCGTGGTCGACGACGCCTCGCATGACTGCACCGCGGACTGTGCGGCGGCCGCCGGGGCGGACGTGCTGCGGCTGCCCGCCCACGCCGGCTATGCCGGTGCCCTTCAGGCCGGCTACCGCGAGGCGCTCGACGAGCCGGTGGATCTCGTGCTGCAGATGGACGGGGACGGCCAGCACCGCGCGCCCGACCTCCCTCGCCTCGCCGACGCGCTCGACGGATGCGACCTGGTGCTGGGATCGCGCTTCCTGGGCCCTTCACCCGGCTACCGCATCCCGGGGTTGCGCCGCGCCGGAATGGCCGCGTGCCGGTGGATGGCCCGCGAGGTGGGTGGACTCGGCCTCACCGATCCGACCTCCGGCCTGCGCGCGCTGCGGCCCTCGATCGCCGCGCGCATCGCGGACGATGGCTTTCCCGCGGGCCTCACCGAGACGAGCCTGCTGATCGACCTGCACAGGGCCGGTTTTCGCATCACGGAGATCCCCGTGCTCATGCGGGCATCGCGCGGGCGCTCCATGCACGCCGGGGTCGCAGGCGCGGCGCACTTCGCGCGCATTTCGTGGGTGGTGCTGGGCCAGGCGGCCAGCCGCGGGGATGCCCCGCGCGCAGCCGATCCCGCCCCGGCGCCCGCCGCGCGCACCTGACCCACCCGCGGCGGCAGTCACGGCGGAACGCCTTGTAAGGAGATTGTGTGTGATTCCCGCGCTGAGCGGGTCTTTCGCTGCTGATCCGTCATAGTCGGCACGTGAGCAATCGGTCCCTCCGCATCTCCGCGGCCACTGCCGCGTCCGGTGCCATCCTCCTCGTGGCCTCGGGCATCGCCCTCGGGGCACCCGCCACGCAGGCCGCGGCCGGCCAGGCCCAGCCTGCCGCCGGCGCCGATCGGGCCTCCCTGGCCCAGAACAACGGTCGCGGCAATGGCGGTAACGGGGGAAATGGCAACAACGGCGGCCGCGGCAATGGGGGCAATGGCGGAGCGGGCGGCTCCAACGGCGGCGGTCGCCCGGCGCCAAACCCGATCATCACCCCGCCCTCAGCACCCGCAACGCCCGTGGCGCCACCGGTCATCGTCCGGCCGCCCACCGCGCCAGCGCCCGGACCCAGCACGAGCCCCGGCGGCAACGGCAACGGCAACGGGAGCGGGAGCCCGGGCAACCGCCCGTCCAACCCGTCGTCCGGGGGAAGCAGCGGGGGGAGTGGTGCCGGCTCGCGCCCCATCACCCCGGCAGCGGGCAGCGGTACCGGCGGAGGCTCCTCGGGCGGCAACTCCGGTTCGCGCAACGCCGCACCCGCCACTGGTGGTGGGTCCCCGGCAAGCGCGGGCGCCATCGCCGCGCCGGCAGTTCCCCGGGGCATGCCCACCCGAGGACTCAGCGCCGGGTCCGGTCCCGTGGCCGTCATGGTGTACATGGACCTCTCCCACCCCGCGGACGCCGCCACCTACCTGAGCGTCACCACGCGCCTGCTGTCCCGCGTGGCATCGGATCGGTCGGCCACCCTCACCTTCAGCCCAATCATCATGGGCAGCGACTCCAACAGCATGGAGGCCGCCCTGGCCATCCTCGCCGGGGCGAACCAGAACAAGACGTGGTGCGTCACCGCCCAGGTGGCCACGCTGCGCAGCACGCGCGGGGGCGACTGGATCAACCGCACGGCGCTTCGCTCCATCGCCCGCTCCTGCGGAATCTCCAGCGCGCGCTTCGTGCGCGACGCCACGGGCAACCGCCTCTACCCGCGCCTCAACGCCATCCGCCAGCAGGCGCAGGCCGATGGCGTGGGGGCGACGCCCTCATACGTGGTGAAGGGCGGCAGCGGGTCGCAGACGGTCGCGAACCCGGGCAGCGCCGACGCCGTCGTCGCGGCGATCTCGGGCAACAGCTGATTCACCGCACCTGCGGCCTGCACTAGCCTTCCCGGCCATGCCCACCTCACTCGTCACCGGCGGGGCCGGATTCCTCGGCTCCCACCTCTGCGAC
This sequence comes from Actinomycetota bacterium, assembly GCA_005788075.1. GTDB lineage: Bacteria > Actinomycetota > Thermoleophilia > Miltoncostaeales > Miltoncostaeaceae > SYFI01. The sequence continues at coordinate 5,683 of SXZC01000144.1, read as the reverse complement.
CGCCTCCTGTCGGATGGCCACCGCGTGATCTGCGTCGACAACCTCGACACCGGCACGCTCGAGAACATCGAGCACATCCGGTCGGGCGACTTCGTGTTCCTCGAGCACGACATGACGCGCCACCTGGACATCGGCGAGCCCCTTGACGAGGTGTTCCACCTGGCGTCGCCCGCCAGCCCCATCGACTACCTGCGCCTGCCACTGCACACCCTGAAGGTGGGCTCGTACGGCACGCACAACGCGCTGGGCCTGGCGAAGAAGCACCGCGCGAGGTTCCTGCTGGCATCCACGAGCGAGGTGTACGGCGACCCGCAGGTGCACCCGCAGCGCGAGGACTACTGGGGCCACGTGAACCCCATCGGGCCGCGCGGGGTGTACGACGAGGCCAAGCGCTACGCCGAGGCGCTCACCATGGCCTACCACCGCCAGCAGGGCGTGGACACCCACATCGTGCGCATCTTCAACACCGACGGCCCGCGCATGCGGCCCAAGGATGGCCGTGCCATCCCCACGTTCCTGCGCCAGGCCAGCGAGGGCGCGCCCCTCACCGTGTTCGGCGACGGCAGCCAGACGCGGTCGTTCTGCTTCGTCACCGACCTCATCGAGGGCCTCGTGCGGCTGATCCGCAGCGATGAGCACGACCCGGTGAACATCGGCAATCCGGAGGAGTACACGATCCTCCAGCTGGCCGAGGCCGTGCTCGAGGCCACCGGATCCCCCTCGGAGATCGTCTACGAGGCGCTTCCGCAGGACGACCCCACGGTGCGCCAGCCCGACATCACGCGTGCACGGGGCATCCTCGGGTGGGAGCCGACCATCGGCCTGGCCGACGGCCTGCGCATGACGATCCAGGGCACCACCGCCACCAGCGCCGCCCGGGCCTAGCCCGCCCATGGCCGGCCCCGCCGTGCTCGCGCAAGGCCTCCGCAAGGCCTACGGATCGCGCGTGGCGGTCGACGGCATCAGCCTCGAGGTGCGGCGCGGCGAGTGCTTCGGGTTCCTGGGGCCCAACGGGGCCGGCAAGACCACCACCATGCGCATGCTGGCGTGCCTCTCCGAGCGCGACGCCGGCGAGCTCGCGGTGCTGGGCATCGACCCTGATGGCGATCCGCGCGCGCTGAAGGCCCGGCTCGGCGTGGTGCCGCAGGAGGTCAACCTCGACCTCGAGCTCACCGTGCTCGAGAACATGCTCGTATACGCGCGCTACTTCGGCATCAAGGCGGGCCCCGCACGCGAGCGGGCGATGGAGCTGCTGCGCTTCGTCGACCTGCACGAGCGGGCCGACGACACCGTGGTGAAGCTCTCGGGTGGCATGCAGCGCCGGCTGCAGATCGCGCGGGCGCTCATCAACGACCCCGAGATGATCCTGCTCGACGAGCCCACAACCGGGCTCGACCCCCAGGCGCGGCGCATGGTGTGGGAGCGACTGCGCGACCTGCGCGCCGGGGGCACATCCGTGGTGATCACCACGCACTACATGGACGAGGCCGAGCGCCTCTGCGATCGCATCGTGGTCATCGACCACGGCCGGGTGGTGCGCGAGGGGGCGCCCGCCGCGCTGGTGCGCGAGGAGGTCGGGGCAGAGGTGCTCGAGCTGCGAACGGAGCCGCCGGGCGCGGCGGCGCTTGCCGCCGCGATCAGCCCAAGCCACCTGGTGGAGGGCGAGATCGTGATGGCCTTCGGCGACAGCGCCCACGACATGCGCGCGCGCGCCGACGGCGCCGGGACCCCCTACGAGATGGTGGCCGAGCGACGCGCCACGCTCGAGGACCTCTTCATCGTGCTCACCGGGCACTCCCTGCGCGAGGACTCGCCGGACTGACCCCCGCGCCGGGCACGGTGCCAATGGCGCGGGCGCTGGGGCCGGTGCCGGGTTCGGGACCGGCACCGGTGCCGAGCTGGGGACCGCCCAGCATCAGCTCAGGCGGCGGCGTCCCGACCGAGCCACTCGGCCGTCACCAGCAGGTCGCGCTCCACCAGTTCATGGCCCGCCTCGACCACGCTGATCATCACGTCGGCGCTCGCTTGCTCGAGCACCTCGCCGAGGCGCTCCGTGGCGCTCATCGACGAGTAGGCATCGTGCGTGCCGGCGGCGATGAGCACCCGCGTGCCGGGGAGGGGCGCGATCTCGCCCGGCTCATAGGGCATGACCGGTCGCAGGAGGGCAGCGCCTGCGAGCACCCCGGGGTGGCGGAACAGCATGCCCACCGCGGCGTTCGCGCCGTTGGAGTATCCGAGGGCCATCACGCGTGAGGGGTCGAGGCCGTAGGCCGACACCGCGTCCGCCACGAAGGCGGCGAGCTCGTCCGCGGCCAGCATGAGGTCGTCGATGTCGAGGTCGAGCATGCTGCGGCGCGCGAAGAAGCGGCGGGTCGTGCCGCCCTCCATCACCTTGCCGCGGGGAGCAAGCAGGTTCGCGTGGGGCGCCAGTCGCCGCGCCAGCGGCATCAACTGGTGCTCATCGCCGCCCGTGGCGTGCAGCACCAGCAGCGTGTCGGGGCCTGTCCCGGGCTCGAACGCGTGGGCGAAGCCCAGCTCGGGTGGCTCTCCCCCCGGCGAGTTGCTCACGGCCAGCGCGCTCACGCTGTCGCCGGCGGAGGCGCTTCCGATGGCCAGTCCGCGCGTGGATCCGGCACTGGCACGAGCCGGGCCTCCACCAGGTCGCGGCGCTCCTCCAGCCAGGGCGGCAGGAAGAGGTTCCGGCCGAAGTCCTCCTCGGGACCGGTCACGGTGAACCCGGGCTCCTCGGTAGCCAGCTCGAAGAGCAGGCCCCCGGGCTCGCGGAAGTACACCGAGCGGAAGAAGTGGCGATCCACGATGCCGCTGGTGCCGATGCGCGCCTGGCGCAGCAGGCGATCCCACTCCGGCTGGTCATCGTCATTCGTGCAGAAGGCGATGTGGTGGATGACCCCCGCGCCCTGATGGGCCCACGCCCCGTCAGGTGCCTCCTCCACGGAGATCCACCCGCCGCGCGACCCGCCGCGGAGCGCCAGGCGCCCATCCGGAAGTGGCATGGCGCCCATGAGGCGCTCGAGCACCGCAGCAGTGGCGTCCGGGGCGCCGCTGTACACCCGCACCCCGTCGAACCCCCGCAGCGCATGCTCCTCGGGAATCTCCGGGTGCTGGGCGGCGAGGGGCGCGTCCGTGCCGTCGTCGATCACCAGCACGTGGCCCAGGCCTTCGGGGTCCTCGAACTGCAGCTCATGGCCATCGCGGCGCGTCGCGCACCCCTCCGCGGCCAGGCGCTGCTCCCAGAACGCCAGGGCATCGGGCGATGCCACGCGCCAGGCGATGCGATGGGGCGCGCCGGCGCCGAGGCGGCCGGGCATGGCGCCCGGGTACTCGAAGAACGTCAGGTCGGCGCCCGGGCGCGCATGCTCATCGCCGTAGAAGAGGTGGTAGGCGCCGGGGTCGTCCTGGTTGACGGTCTTGGCCAGGAGCCGGAGGCCCATCACCCGCGTGTAGAAGTCGAGGTTCCGCAGCGCGTCGCCGGTGATCGCGGTGATGTGGTGGATCCCGTTGAGCTTCATGGCGTCATCGTAGCGTCGATACTTGCGCCCTCAACGACCTTCGGTCGGCGGTGCAGGGACGGCACCCGGGGGAACATGCTCAGGCAGGGGTCTCGGACGCCCCGGCGGCGGGCTCGGCGCTCGCCCACGGCGCGGGCCTGCCGAAGACCGAGGCCAGCCAGATACCCACCCCGTAGAGGATGAGCTGCGGGACCATCAACATGAGCATGCTCAGCGGATCGCCGCCCGGGAGGATCGCCGCGATGAAGGCGATCACCACGATCGCGTAGCGCCACCAGCGCCGGAACTGCTGCGCCGTCACCAGCCCCATGCGCGCCAGCACGAGCATCGCCACGGGCACCTCGAACACCAGCCCTCCGGCGAACATGATCGTGAGGGCGAACGAGAAGTAGTCGGCCGCGCGCAGCGACACCTGGAAGTCGTCACCGGCGAAGCCCAGCAGCCACTGCAGGGCGACCGGCAGCACGAGGAAGTACACGAACAGCACGCCGCCGATGAAGAGCCCGGACACCCCCGCCACGATCGCGAGCATCTTCTTGCGGGTCTGCTCGCCGATTGCGGGCACCACGTAGGCGTACAGCTGGTAGAGCAGGATCGGCAGCGTCACCAGGATCGATGCGCCCAGCACCACCTTGAGGATCACCAGGAACGGCTCGGTGGGCGACAGCGCGAGGAGCTTGCGGTACTCGGGCGCGAGCGGGTCGAGCAGCACGCCGAGCAGCCACGCGTTGAACACGTAGAGCACGGCGAAGGCCACGACGAGGGCCACCACGGCGATTACCAGCCGGCGGCGCAGCTCGGTGAGGTGCTCAACGACGCTCAGCTTGTCGTCGGGATCGACCCGGCGCACGCCGAATCGCCCGAAGCGGCCGCTCATGGGACTACCCCTGCGGCCCCGGCCGCTCGCCCGGCGGCGAGTCGCCGCTCACGACGATGCCCTCGAGCACGTCCGGCGCGGTGGTGGGCTGCTCGGGCTCACCGGCCGTGGCCGTGGTCACCGGAGCCGCCTGCGCGGCGGGGGTGGGCTGCGGCGCGGGGTCGTCGTCGTGCCGGTCACCGCTGATCGCGCCCTTGAAGTCGCGGATCCCCTTGCCCACCGCCCGGCTGAACTCGGGCAGCTTCGTGGGGCCGAGCACGAGCACGGCGATCACGAGCACGATGATGATCTGGATGGGCGAGAGGTCGAACATCGGGTAGGAAAGGCTAGACCCCCGGGAGGTTCACCGGAAGCCGGGCGGGGTACTGGGATAGGGTTTCCGGCATGCCGAATGACCCCGTTTCGACCACTGAGGACGTCGTGATCCGCCAGATGCGTGATCAGGTGATCGACAACGACCTCAAGATCATGCAGGCGCTCAACCAGCGCCTCGCGCTCGTCTCGCGCCTGCGCGCGTACAAGGAGGAGCGGGGCCTGGAGTTCGTGGACGCCTCGCGCGAGGAGTGGATGGTGCGCTACCTGCAGGGCGCCAACAAGGGCGCGCTCTCCGACGAGGGCCTCGCGGAGATCTACGGGCACATCCTCGAGCTCACGAAGAGGGAAACCGCCCGCTGACCCTGCCGGCGCGCCGCGTGCGCGCCGCCCCGCTCAGTCGGCGAAGTCCTCCGGGGTCACCTGGTCGAGGAACTCCTTGAACTTCTCGACCATGTCCTCGTCGTCCTCGGGCTCGTGCTCGAACTCGATGGCGTTCTCGTCGAGCAGGTCGTCGGAGGCGAAGATCGGGGCGCCCGTGCGCACCGCGACGGCGATGGCGTCGCTGGGCCGGGAGTCGATCTCCACGTCGGGCCCGGGCGTGCGAAGGTGGATGAGCGCGTAGAAGGTGTTGTCGCGCATCTCGGTGACCGTCACCCGCGACACCTCGGCCTGCAGGCCGTCGATCATCTCGGTGATGAGGTCGTGGGTCATGGGCCGGGGCGACTCGGTGCCCTGCAGCTTCATGAGGATCGCCGACGCCTCGGCGTGGCCGATCCAGATCGGCAGGAAGCGGTTCCCGTCGACCGTCTTGAGCAGCACGATCGGCTGCTTGCCGACCATGTCGAAGCTCACCCCGTAGATGACCATCTCCTGCATGGGCCGATCATAGACGCGGGCAGGGCACCACTCCGGTGCTATGGTCCCGCGCCGCGGGCGATTAGCTCAGGTGGTTAGAGCGCAT